>NZ_JBGLYV010000053.1:0-44735 GCF_047304225.1 Pseudomonas sp. Pseusp3
CTGTCTGAATCCCCGCGGTGTCCCGGCGTTTTTCGCGAGCAAGCTCGCTCCTACAAGGTGATCTGCGTTGGGTGGGCGGTTTCGGCTAATATGCCCCCACTCGAACAAGAACAGGGCTTGCCGCGATCCATGTCGGAAAAAGACACCATCTCCATCCAACTGGTGCGTGAAGCACTGTTGCAAAGCTGCGCGCCAGGCATCGCCACGGACGAGGTGCTGATCAAGGTTGGCATCGACCCACAGCTGTTGAGCAACGCCGACGCCCGTGTTCCGGCCGCTGCCTATGCGCGCCTGTGGCGGTTGCTGGCACGGCGCGGGGATGATGAGTTTTTTGGCATGGACCCACGCAAACTGAAATCCGGCAGCTTTGCGTTCCTGTGTCGCAGCGCCATGCTCCAGCCCAACGTGGCGGCGGGGCTGGCCAGCGGCCTGGCGTTCCTGTCGTTGATCCTCGAACACCTGCCGGCGCAGTTGGTGCATCAGCAAAGCCTGGCGGAAATCGTCCTGCTGGAGGACGACAAAGACCCGCGCCGGGCCTTCACCTATTTCACCTACTGGATGATCGTGCACGGCGTTGCCTGCTGGCTGGCAGGGCGGCGGATTCCGATTCTGGCGATCGAGCTGCGCTGTTCGAAACCGGATTTCTGCGATGACTATCAGGTGATGTTTTCCGAGAACCTGCGTTTCGACCGTCCGCGCACGCGGATGATTTTCTCCGCCGATTGTCTGGATTTGCCGATCAAGCGCAGCCCCGAGGAACTCAAGCGATTCCTGGCCCATGCACCGGCGAACATTCTGGTGAAATACCGCGATCCGCAGAGCCTGGCAAGCCGTATCAAACATGATCTGCGCCACCTGCCAGCCGAACACTGGCCGGAAACCGAAACCCTCGCGCAACGCCTGTGCATGTCGGCCTCAACCTTGCGCCGCCGACTGGCCGAAGAAGGGCAGACCTATCAAGGCCTCAAGGACGGCGTGCGCAAGGAACTGGCGATTGTCTGGCTGGCCGAGCCGGCGATCAGCTTCAGTGAAATCGCCACGCGGCTCGGGTTCGCCGACGTCAGTTCGTTCTACAAGGCGTTTCGCAAATGGTCGGGGTCAAATCCGGGGCATTACCGCAGCCTGATTCTCAATGACGTCGAGTGAGCCCGGCGACGCAATGACCATTCTTCACGGGTGATTTCGCGGATCTACGTCGGGGAAGTCCCGCTGGCAAATTGAATGGCATCGGTGCGGATCAAGTGCAGCCTTTCAACGGCTGCCAGTGATCGGCCTTGGCAGATTGAGCGTGCCACTGTCCACGAAACGCGTCGTGTTGAACACCCCGCCCGAGAGTTTGCCGTGCAGGATATAAGGCAGGTTGTCGAGTGTTTTCATCTGGCTGATGCCATAGGTCTGGCGGACCACCGAAAGCGCCGAAACGCTGACCGGCACGCTCACGACGGTGTCGGAAAAACGCCCGATTTCGCCCCGCTCATCGGTGACGCCAGAGGCGAATGGCTGGCCGTTGATGTCCAGGTCCAGGGCGACGCCGCTATAAATAAGGTTGATGTCATTGGGGTTCTGCACGCGGATTTTCACGGCAAAACGCACTTCCATGCCTTCACCTTGCAGGGGCTCGATACCCACGACGTTGACTTTCACCGGGTCTCTATAGGGCAGCGAGGAACAGGCGCTCAGGCAGAGCAGGAGGGAAATCAGGACCGCGTGGACGCTGCGCATGGACGTGCTCTCATCTGAAAAGGGCTGAACCGCCAGCGGCTCAGCCCTCGAGCCCGTCTAGCGGTTTGACTGTGCGACGACCGCAGCTTTTGCCGGTTCATCCCTGGCGGTCACGTCGGGGTTCTGCATCACCTGAAGCACGGAGGCCTCCGGATCGAATTCGTCTTCCTCCAGCTCGATGAATTCCTCAGGCAGGAAGATATTAAGAACGATAGCGCACAGCGCGCCGACGGTGATGGGCGATTCGAAAATGTTGTGCAGGGCCTTGGGCAGTTCGCGCAAGACTTCCGGCACGGCGGCCACACCCAGGCCCATGCCGAGCGAAATCGCCACGATCAGCATGTTGCGTCGGTGCAGGCCGGCCTCGGCGAGGATCTTGATCCCGGCCACGGCGACGGTGCCGAACATCACCAGCTCCGCGCCACCCAGCACCGGTTTCGGCATCAACTGCAGCACGGCCCCGATCATCGGGAACAGACCAAGCACCACCAGCAGGCCGGCAATGAAAAACGCCACGTAGCGACTGGCCACGCCCGTGAGCTGGATCACCCCGTTGTTCTGGGCGAAGGTCACCATCGGCATGCTGTTGAACACCGCCGCCATGGCCGAATTGAGGCCGTCGGCGAGCAGGCCGGACTTGATCCTTCGAATGTACACCGGGCCTTTGACCGGTTGCCGGGAGATCATCGAGTTGGCCGTGAGGTCACCTGCGGCCTCCAGCGGCGAAACGAGGAAAATCACCGCCACCGGAATGAACGCCACCCAATCGAAGGCGAATCCGTACTTGAATGGTACCGGTACACTCACCAGCGGGACTTCGGGCAGGCTGGTGAAATCCACTTGCCCCATGAGCCATGCCACCACGTAACCCAGGGTCAGGCCGATGACAATCGCGCCCAGGCGCAGAAACGGCACGTCCACCCGGTTCAACACCACGATGGTTCCCAGCACCAGCGCCGCCAGGGCCAGGTGACTGGCAGCACCCAGGTCCGGGGCGCCGAAGCCACCGGCGATGTCGGTCATGGCCACCTTGATCAGCGACAACCCCATCAGCGTGATGATCGTCCCGGTCACCACCGGGGTGATCAGCATGCGCAGTTTGCCGATGAACTGGCTCAACACCACTTCAATGAACGCGGCAAAAAAACACACGCCGAAGATGGTCGAGAGAATCTCGTCGGTGCCGCCGCCCCGGGCCTTGACCATGAAGCCGGCACTGAGAATCACGCTGATGAACGAGAAGCTGGTGCCTTGCAGGCACAACAGGCCGGAGCCCACCGGGCCGAAGCGCCGCGCCTGCACGAAGGTGCCCAGGCCGGAGACGAACAGCGCCATGCTGATCAGGTAAGGGATTTCGCTTTGCAACCCCAGGGCGCTGCCCATGATCAGCGTCGGGGTGATGATGCCGACGAAGCTCGCCAGCACATGTTGCAGGGCGGCGAAGACGGTGGCGGTCAGGTGCGGGCGGTCATCGAGGCCATAAATCAGATCATTGTGGCGTGGAGCAGGGGCTTTTTCGGAGGCGGTCATGGTGGTTTGCGTGCCAGAAGGCGGGCCGGGTCAGAAAATGGAGGCGCAGGATGCCAGAACCGCCCGGCCACGGCAAAAGAACCTCAAAAACAGTGGTTTACAGTCGTGGGGCGAGCACCTCGCCAACGCTGCGGCGTTTGGCGTGCAGTTGGCTGGCCTGGATCAACTGTTCGAGGTCCTCGGGTGTGACGTCATAGAACGCTTCCATATCGGCCAACGCCAGTTTCAGGTCTTCGGCGGTGATGGCCTGACGGTCGACCGGCGGGTGATCGGCGGGGATCATGACCCCCGGTTCGCTGGCACTTTTTGGGTAACGAATGCGCGTCAGGTTGTTATAGGCCAGGGCGCAGATCAGCATCGTCGCTGCGCTTAGCATTACCGGTTCAATGGCTTTCCAGCCCATGGCAATGGTGGCCGGATCGGCCAGTACCAGGGTCAGGGCCAATGCTCCGGCCGGTGGATGCAGGCACCGCAGCCAGCACATCAGGATCAACGCCATGCCAGCGGCCAGGCAAGCGCTACCCAGGGTTCGGCCCAGCACATGGGCCACCAGCAACGCAATCACCGCGGCGCTCAGGTAGCCGCCCAGAATTGACCAGGGTTGGGCGAGTGCTCCCGAAGACACGGCAAACAGCAGCACCGCCGACGCCCCCAGCGGGCCGATCAGGTGCTGGGCCACCTCAATGCCGAACACCTGGGCACAGAGCCACACGCTGAGCAGCGTTCCCAAGGCCATGCCAATGGCGGCGCGGCTCCATTCGGTAGGGCGGGTGTTGATGGCAGCGGGCAACCAGCGAGCAAGCATTTCGAGAAAAACTCCGGCAGAAAAAAGCGAGGCAAAAAAAAGGGCTTGGCTGGGATAACCAGAAAGCCCTTGAAGGTGTTCCAACTGTTGGGGGAGGAACGCGCACAGTGTGCCGTTCAATCCTGCTGCTGACAAATTCATATTAATGAGCTTTCAGTGCATTAATTTTGCTTTGAATGACCCCGTCGGCCGCTTATGTAGCACAGCAAACCACCCACGGCAGCGAGTGCACTCAAGGCATAAAACATCGTCGGTGCCGGGGTGTGCATCAACATGAAACCGCAAATCATCGGGCTCAACGCGCCGCCAAGCGCAGCAAGGTTTTGCGCGCCGTAGTAGCTGCCGCGCAGTTCTTCCGGAGCCAGGGTGTCGACGAAGAGAAACTCGGCCGGGTAAATGATGATTTCGCCGAGAGTGAAGATAAACATCGCCACGCACCAGCTCACCAGGCTGTCTGCCAGGCTGAAACCGATCAGCCCGAGGATGAACAGGCCGGTGCCGGCAACGATCCATTGCCGCAGTTGCTCGCGCTTGAGTAAGCGCCCGATCTGGTATTGCAGCAAGATCACGCTGATGGCGTTGCAGGCGAGCAGGGCGGCCATGATTTCCATGGTGTGGCGGGGATTGCTGACCACCAGCAGGTACTGCGACAGGTAAAACGTAAATCGCCCGTGCACTACCGTGCTGAGCAGGCAACCTGCGGTGAACGTGATCAGGGTGCGGTCGTTTTTCAGGGTGACCAGGGTTTTGAGAAAACTCTGCGCTTGACCGGTCAGAGAAACACTGGCCGGGCCCCCGGGAATACTGGTCATCAAGAAAATACTGAAAAAAGCGATGGCCGCGGCCACCAGGAACGGTGCGCTCGCAAAGACGCCGGCGATCAATACACCGAGCATCGGCCCGACAGCGTAGCCAATGTTGGTCAGTGTGTAGCTCAGGGAAAACGCCTTGGCGCGCTGACCCACCGCAAGGTTGTCACTGAGGATCGCTTTCGAACC
The DNA here is from genome assembly GCF_047304225.1 of Pseudomonas sp. Pseusp3. NCBI lineage: Bacteria > Pseudomonadati > Pseudomonadota > Gammaproteobacteria > Pseudomonadales > Pseudomonadaceae > Pseudomonas > Pseudomonas sp. Pseusp3. The sequence continues at coordinate 5,056 of NZ_JBGLYV010000053.1, forward strand.
GATCAAGAACAGCGATGAGGCGGTTTCGGTGACGATCAGGGTGATTGTTGTCAGGTAAAGGTTTTCAGCAAAGGTCAGCAACACCAGGCCGATAGCACTGGACGCCATCGAGAGAATAAGCAATCGGCGTTTTTCGAAGCGATCGATGATGTAGCCGCCGTAGAGTGAGAGCAGGGTGGCGACGAACACCGCGATGCCGAGCAGCAAACCAACGTCCTGCTGGTTCAGGCCAAGCTTGTCACTGACGAACAGAGTGAGCAGCGGGCTGGTAATGGCGCGACTGACGACGATGGTCAGCGAGCAGATCAGCAGGCGGCGGATCAGAGGGGAGTAGGTGGTCACGGCGTGAATGTCCTTATTCGATCGGGCCGGCATCAGCCCGATCATGGGCGCTACTCTAACAGTCGGACGATTCGATTGTTGCCACGGGATTTACTTGAGGTGCAGCAGCACGAAATCATTCTTGTCGAAACGCCCGCTCAGTACGGGCGGCAATGCACCAATAGCCGTGCCTTGCAATGTCTCGTACGCGTTCAGGTCCATCATCAGCCACGCCGGGCCCTGCAGGGCTTCAAGTTCTGCGGGGGAGTCGGTGAAAACCGGGTGCAGTTCCTGCGGGATATTGACCATGAATTTGATGGCCTTCGCATCTTTGCCCATGCCGTGCATAACCAGCGGTGCCGGGGCTTCTTGCACCCGTTCAAACACCTCGTGGCTGAAGGTCCGGGTATCGTAGAGCTGTCGTTGAACAGGCTCGAATTGCAGGATGTAGAACGACCAGAGTGCCAGGACCGCGCAAAGGGCCAGTGCCTCTGTTCGCCAGCGGGGCTGCTTGAGCGCTGCCACAGCGATCACTTGCAGCACACCGAGAATAATGAACAACGAAGTGAGGTGAGCCACTTCATCGGGAAATTTTCGTCGCACAACCAGCAAGGTCACGATCAGCAACCCTGGGATCAGCAGCCACAGTCCCTGCATCAACCTGCGCAGCCAGGCAAACAATCGACCCTGTGTGGCGTAGAACGGATAGGCCGCCACGATTGCCGCCATGGGCAGCATCGGCAGCAGGTAGCGGGCTTTTTTCGCCTGAGGGATCGAGAGGCCGATCATCACGATCAGTCCGGCGGCGACGCAGTATTGCAGCAGGCGCAATGCCGGGCCGGTTTCCCGGCGGCCGGAGACTCCGACCGCCAACAGCGCCAGCACCGCCAAGGGCCAGGCCAATGCGTAATTACCTACCGAACTGGTGAAGTAATACAGCAAATCGTTGGAACCCTCGGTGCCGTCCATGCGCCCCATGAACTGCATGCGAATCACGTCCTGCAAGAAGTCCGGGCCGCCGCTGACGTCCGCCAGCCACAGCAACAGTCCAACGCACAGCGCCAGCAGCGCCGATGCCAGCAATCCGAAGACAATCAGGCGTCGCCATTGGCGATCGACCAGAAAATAGCTGCAGAGCATCCCCGTAGGAATGACCAGGCCGATTGGCCCGCGAATCCAGAAGCCCAGCATCAGCAAGGCAAAGATCAGAACGTGGCGGCGCGGCGCCGCGAAGTGATCGGCGGCATAGCCCAGGTAGAACACGCTGAACGACACGGCTGCCAGCATCAGGTCGAGGGAAACCGCGCGGGTTTCCGTGATGAAGGTGTTGGTCAGCAGCATCAAGGCGATGCTCAGCAATGCCCAGCGCGTGGAATAGGGCGCCAGCAGGCGGTACATCAATGTGACGATGATCGCTGCGGCGATGGCGCTTGGCAGCCACGCGGTCAGGCTGGTGACCTGGCCGAATGGCAGTGAAAGCAGCCAGATGAATATCGTAGAAAGTCCCGAATAGTCTGCGTAGGGCTGGCCATAGGTCGTTGGAAAAAACGACGGCCCATTGCGCAGCATCTCCTGGGCGAACAGCACGAAGCGCGAATCGAAACCGATGGCGGCCTGCTGATACATCCCGGCGCAGAACAACAACAGCGCCAACAGACCCAGCGCGAGGGACTGTTGGCGGATGTGAGGGATCATGAGGTTCAGGCGACCACTGATTCGGCTGACCATTGCTGGTAAGGCATCGGCAATTTGCGCGATTCGCCCCGGCCGATCGGGAAGTAGGTGAAACCGATGCGTGCCAGGCGGTCGGCGTCGTACAGGTTACGGCCGTCGAAGATCACCGGCGCATTGAGCCGCTGCTGGATCAGCTCGAAGTCCGGAGCCTTGAACTGTTGCCATTCGGTGCAGATGATCAGTGCATCGGCACCGGACAGGACCGACTCAGGCGTGCCCATGAGCATCAGTTTCGATTCATCGGGATACAGCTTCTGGGTTTCCTGCATGGCTTCCGGATCGAACGCACGGACATTCGCCCCGGCGGCCCACAACGATTCCAGCAACACCCGGCTTGGAGCATCGCGCATGTCGTCGGTGTTCGGTTTGAACGCCAGACCCCACAAGGCAAAGGTCCTGCCACGCAAGTCGCCCTTGTAGAACGCGTTGATGCGCTCGAACAGTTTGTGTTTCTGCCGCTCGTTGATGGCTTCCACCGCTTGCAGCAGGTCGCTGGAGCAATGTGCCTCTTCGGCGCTGTGGATCAGGGCGCGCATATCCTTGGGGAAGCATGAGCCACCGTAGCCGCAACCGGGGTAGATGAAGTGGTAACCGATGCGCGAGTCGGCCCCGATGCCCAGGCGTACCGATTCGATGTCGGCCCCCAGGTGTTCAGCCAGCTCGGCGATCTGGTTGATGAAGCTGATCTTGGTCGCCAGCATGCAGTTGGCGGCGTACTTGGTCAGTTCGGCACTGCGCAGGTCCATGAACATGATGCGCTCATGATTGCGGTTGAATGGCGAGTACAGGTCACGCATCACGTCACGTACTTCATCGCGTTCACAGCCTACGACGATACGGTCCGGGCGTCGGCAGTCGGAAACGGCCGAACCTTCTTTCAGGAATTCCGGGTTGGAGACGATATCGAACTGCAATACACGCCCGGCATTGAGCAGGCATTTGTCGATGTGTGCACGCAAGGCATCGCCGGTGCCGACCGGGACGGTGGATTTTTCCACCAGGATCGCCGGTTGCTCGCGATGCCGTGCCACGGCTTCGCCCACCGACATCACGTAGCGCAAATCCGCTGAACCGTCGTCCCGGGACGGAGTACCGACCGCGATGAACAGTACCTGTCCGTGCTGGACCGCGAATTTTTCGTCACTGGTGAACTGCAACCGCTTGGCGTCGAGGCCTTCGCGTACCAGGCTTGCCAGCCCGGGTTCGAAAATACTCACGTGGCCCTGCTTGAGCAATTCGACTTTTTTCTCGTCAACGTCCATGCAGACCACGTCGTGGCCGACCTCCGCCAATACCGCTGCCTGCACCAGGCCAACATAACCGCTACCAAATACACTTATTTTCATGGGGCACTCCTTAATTCAGGCGCACGAGCAGGTCGAGAATTGATGGTAATGACGCCGAGGATGACCAATGCCACTCCAAGGCTTTTTGTAAGACTGAACGTTTCGTTGAACAGCGGCAGACTGGCGGCCAGCAGGTACACCAGCGCGTAGCTGATGCTCAGCAACGAGTAGGCTCGGCCCAGTGGCAGGTCCCGCAGGGCGGCGAGCCAGCAAAGCATCGACAAGGCATAGGCGCAGATGGCCACTAGCACCACGGCAACGGCCGTCAGGTCGATGTGAGCGGTGAGCCATTGTTCGGGTTGCGGCAGGTGACTCATGCTCCAGCGCATGCCCAATTGGGCGGCGCTGACCAGCAACACGCTGCCCAGTGCGAAGGTAATACCTCGACTCAGATTCATGTGTGTTGCCCCAGCAATGCCACGCCACCGATCACCAGCGCCACACCCAGCCAGTGACGGCGGTCGATGGTTTCGTGGAACACGAAACGTGCAACCAGGGTGATCAGCACGAAGTTCAGGCTGAGCATCGGGTAGGCAATCCCGACTTCCAGGCGTTGCAGCACCAGCAGCCATACCAGCAGGCCCAGTCCCAAAGAGGCGAGGGCCAGCCAAAGCCAGGGCGAACGCAGTTTGTCCATCCACCCGGAGGCTTTGCCGCGCCAGCTTTCCACCGCATATTTCTGGGCGATCTGGCCCAGGCAGGTCAGCAGGCAGGCGACCAGTAGCAATAGCAGGCTCATAGCGTCGCCTGAGGGATAATCAAAATCACCAGGTTGCCTTGTTCGTAGCGCTTGCCCTCTTTGGGCAATTGATCAAGTTCGCGCAGCTCTTCCTCGCCCTTGACCCGCATGACGACACCCACCGAGCCAAGCTGGAGAGCATCGTGCATCCACTGTTGCACCTGTTCGGGGCCAACGCGCTGCTTGAGCGAGTCAGGATAGGCAAGGCCGTATTTCAATTCGCCTATCGTGTTGAAAAAAGCCACTTCCGGCCGTTTCACCCGCCAGGACAACGCCGACGCTGCACCCAGGTCGTTGCTCAACAACTTCGCGGTCTGGCCGAGTTCCTGGGCGTGATCGAGGATGAATTGGTCAGGGGTTTTGTTGGCGACTACGGAATTGGGCAATCCGGCAGGCACCAGGCCGATGAGCAACAGGCTGCCAAAAGCCGGGGCTGCCCAGCACTGCAACGGGCGGAAGGCCTGCAGCAGGTTGGCCATGATCCAGCCGATCAAACCGATGAACACCAACACCAGGTTGTGCAGTTCATGATCGTAAATCGGCTTTTTCAGTTGCAGATAAACCAGGGCCAGCAGAGTGACCACGCCCACCACCAGATTCAGCAGGCCGTTGATGCCAAGGGCTCGACCTTGCTCCAGCTTCAATCGGTCGGCCAGTGCATGGCCGAGCAACAATGCCAGAGGTAACAGGCATGGCAGGATGTAGGCAGGCAGTTTGCCCTTGCTCAGGCTGAAGAAGAACAACGGCATCCACAGCCACAGCAGCAGGAATGCGATATCGGACTGGCGTCGGGTCTGCCAGGCTTGCTTCAGCGCTGGCGGCAGCAATGCAACCCATGGCATGCTGAAAGCCACCAGCAGCGGCAGGTAGTACCACCACGGCGCGTCATGCTGGGCGTCGTCCCCGGCAAAACGGCGGATATGTTCGTGCCAGAAGAAAAACCGCCAATAGTCAGGCTCTTGGGCATGCACCGCCAGGGCCCATGGCAGGCTGACGGCGATGGCGACCACGACCGCCACCGGGCCGTAGACCAGCAGTTCACGCCAGCGTTTTTGCCAGATCATCCAGGGCAGGGCGATCAGCACCGGCAGCAACCAGGCCAGGAAGCCCTTGGTCATGAAACCCATGCCGCAGGCCAGTCCCAGCACCGCCCACGCGATCAGGCGCTGACCGCGGCCGACGCTGTCCAGTGCAAACCACAGGGCCACCAGGCTCAGGTTGACCCAGAACGTGAATTGCGGATCGAGGTTGGCATACCCCGCCGAAGCGGCAATGACCGAGAAGCTCATGTACAGCAGCGCGCAAGCGAAACTCTTGCGCGGTTCGTTCCACATCCGGCGGGCGACCAGGTAGCACAGCAACACGCTCAAACCGGTGCTCAGTGCCGAGGCGAAGCGCACCCCGAAGAGGTTCTGGCCGAACAGCGCCTGACCGATGGCAATCATCCAGTAGCCGGCTGCGGGTTTTTCGAAATAGCGCACGTCCATGAAATGCGGCGACACCCAGTTGCCGCTCAGGAGCATGCCCTGGCTGATCTGGGCGTAGCGGGTTTCGTCGGGAATCCATAAGCCATGACTGCCCAGTGGCAGCAGGTAGGCCAGCGCCACCATGGCCAGCAATATCGGCAAAGCCCAGCGTTTGCTCATGCGCCTTGCACTCCCAGCCAGCCTTCGCGACCTTCGAGCGCACCGCGTACCACGCGGCCGATCGGCAAACTGTCAGGGGCCTCGGGCAACAAGTCGCCCAAGGGTTGAAAACGGATGTCCCGCTGATGTGCATCGCTCAGCAGTTGACGGAAATCGTTAGCCATCAGAATCCCTTCTACCTCGGCATGGATCGTGTAGACATTGAGTTTTTCCGGGGTGAACCGGTCCAGGATGAACGTGTTGAAATCCTTGGCGGCGACAGTCGGCCCGACCACCTCATCGAAGGTCGGCAGGTCTACCGGTATTTGTGGCGCGCCCAGGCGACCATAGGCCAATCGTGGCTGGAACAGGCTCAGGCCGCGACAATCGCTGTTGTAGCGAAAGCCGAAACCCTGCTTGGCTTCGATCACGCGCTCGTCGGCACGCCAGCCAGCGGACGCCGAGCAGGTGATCTTTTCCCCGAGAATGTCGCTGAGGGTGTCCACGCCACGGCGTATCTGTTCGACCAGTTGTGCGTCGCTCCAGCGCCCGGCGTTGGCTTGCCAGCCATGGTGATCCCAGGCGTGCAGGCCAACCTCATGCCCGGCATCCCGGGCCTGGCGCATCAAGTGCCCCAGGTCGCGGCCGATCGGTTTTCCGGGCCATGCGGTGCCGGCCAGCAGAATGTCCCAGCCATACAGGCCGGCTGCGTTGGACCGGAGCATTTTCCAGAGAAACTGTGGACGGATGAGGCGCCACAAGTGGCGCCCCATGTTGTCCGGCCCGACACTGAAGAAGAACGTCGCCTTGACCTGAGCTTCATCAAGGATTTCCAGCAGCCGGGGCACCCCTTCACGGGTACCCCGGTAGGTGTCGACATCGATCCGCAGTCCTGCCTGCATCAGCGCTTGTCCGCGATTTCGAGCATGGCTTCACGCAGGAAGAAGTCCAGGGTGTTGCCGATGGTTTCACTCATCTCCACGGTTGGCGTCCAGTCCAGCAGGCGCTTGGCGTTGGCGATACTTGGCTTGCGGTGCGACACGTCCTGGTAACCGGTGCCGTAGAACGCCTTGCTTTCGATGTCGCGGAAACCGGCGAACGGAGGGAAGTTGGCGCGCAGCGGGTGAGCTTCGAACTGACGCAGCAGCTCTTCGCCCAACTGACGGATGCTGGCTTCGTTTTCCGGGTTGCCGATGTTGATGATCTGGCCGTTGCAGACATCGTTGTCGTTGTCGATGATCCGTGCCAGCGCTTCCACACCGTCGGCGATGTCGGTGAAGCAGCGTTTTTGCTCACCACCGTCGAACAGGCGAATCGGCGTACCTTCCACCAGGTTCAGGATCAACTGGGTGATCGCGCGGGAGCTGCCGATACGGGCGGAATCCAGGCGATCCAGGCGTGGTCCCATCCAGTTGAACGGACGGAACAGGGTGAAGTTCAGACCCTTCTGGCCATAAGCCCAGATCACGCGGTCCAGCAGTTGCTTGGAGACCGAGTAGATCCAGCGCTGTTTGTTGATCGGACCGACCACCAGGTTGGAGCTGTCTTCGTCGAAGTTGGGGTCCTGGCACATGCCGTAGACTTCCGAAGTCGACGGGAAGATCACGCGCTTGTTGTACTTGACGCAGTAGCGAACCAGTTTCAGGTTTTCTTCGAAGTCCAGCTCGAATACACGCAGCGGGTTACGGGTGTATTCGATTGGCGTCGCGATGGCAACCAGCGGCAGCACCACGTCGCACTTCTTGATGTGGTACTCGATCCACTCGGAGTGGATGCTGATGTCGCCTTCGACGAAGTGGAAGTTCGGGTGGCTGCGCAGGCGCTCGATGGCATCCGAACCGATATCCAGGCCGTAGACTTCGTAGCGGTCGTCGCGCAGCAGGCGCTCGGACAAGTGGTTGCCGATGAAGCCGTTGACGCCGAGGATCAGCACGCGAGTGCGACGCGGAGCACGACCGGATTCGGCACCGCGCAAGACGGAACCGTCCACCAGGCCCAGTTCGTTGGCCAGTTGCGGGCCGCTCAGGTACAGGCCGTTGTCGTTGCGCTGGCCGGCATTGATGATCAGCGAGTCTTCACCGCAGGCGATGCGCAACGGGTCGACGCTGATGACGCGGCCCGGTGCCAGGCCTTCGTTGCCCTTGGCGACTTCGGCGCTCCAGACAATCAGCTTGTGCTCGCCCACCGCGCAGAAGGCGCCCGGATATGGCTGGGTCACGGCGCGGACCAGGTTGAACAGTTCTTCGGCCGGTTTGGCCCAGACCAGTTTGCCGTCAGCCGGGGTGCGACGGCCGAACACCGTGGCTTTGGATTCGTCTTGCGGGGTTTCGCCGGCCTTGCCTTGCAGCAGCGCCGGCAAGGTGTCGCGCAGCAGGTCAGAGGCGGCCAGGCGCAGTTTGCCGTGCAGGCTCAGCGCGGTGTCGCTGCGCTCGATCGCAACCTTTTGCTGGGCAACGATGGCGCCCGCATCGGCACGCTTGACCATGCGGTGCAGAGTCACGCCGGTTTCCGTTTCGCCGTTGACCAGCACCCAGTTGGCCGGTGCGCGACCACGGTAGCGTGGCAGCAGGGAACCGTGCAGGTTGAACGCGCCTTTACGGGCCGTGGCCAGCAGCGTTTCGCTCAGCAGGTTACGGTAGTAGAAGGAGAAAATGTAGTCGGGATCGAGCTTGGCGATACGCTCGATCCACAACGGATGGTTGGCATCTTCCGGTGCATGCACGGCAATGCCGTGGCGGGCGCACAGCTGTGCGACGGAGCCGTAGAACGCGTTTTCCTTCGGATCGTCGGCGTGGGTGAACACCGCAGCGATCTCGAAACCGGAGGAGAGCAGGGATTCGATGCCGGCACAGCCAATATCGTGATAGGCGAAGACAACAGCTTTTGCACTCATGAAGGAACCTGATCTGAAGAAGTGGAAGTAAGGCCGTCGACGGTAACAACGGAAGCGGGGGAGGCGGGCTGGCTACGCAGCACCTTTTCAATGAAGAAGCGCGGACGTGCGCGCACGTCGCTGTACATGCGGCCCAGGTATTCACCCAGCAGACCCATGCCGATGAATTGTCCACCGGTGAAGACGAACAGTACGGCGAACAGTACGAAGGTACCGCCACCGGCCCAGCCGGCACCGAACACCAGGCGCAGCAGGATCAAGGCCATGGCGAACAGCATGCCCAGGGCCGCCATGCCGACGCCGACGATGCTCAGCAGTCGCAGCGGCGTGGTGGTCATGCAGGTGACCAGGTCGAACATCAGGTTGATCAGGCGCATGGGGCTGTACTTGGAGTCGCCGTGTTCACGCTCGGCGTGGGTCACGAGGATTTCCGTGGTGTGGCGGGCAAAGCTGTTGGCCAGGATCGGAATGAAGGTGCTGCGTTCACGGCAGGCGAGCATGGCGTCGACGATGGTGCGGCGGTAGGCGCGCAGCATGCAGCCGTAGTCGCTCATGGCCACGCCGGTGGAACGTTGCACGGCAAGGTTGATCAGCTTCGATGGCCAGCGGCGCAAAGCCGAGTCCTGGCGGTTGTTGCGCACGGTCGCGACGACGTCGTAGCCGAGTTCAGCCTGTGCTACCAGCCGCGGGATTTCTTCGGGCGGGTTTTGCAGGTCGGCATCGAGGGTGATGACGACATCGCCCTTGCACTGTTCGAAACCGGCCATGATCGCCGCATGCTGGCCGTAGTTGCGGTTGAGGATCACCGCCACCACCGGGCTGCCTTCGCGGGAGGCGGCGTCTTCCAGGATCTGCGCGGAGTCATCTCGACTGCCGTCGTCGACCAGCACGATTTCATAGGCCTGGTGCAACTGCTGGCAAGCCGCTTCGGTGCGTCGGAGCAGTTCAGGCAGGCTGTCCTGTTCGTTGTAGACCGGAATGACGATCGAAACGAAGTTGATTGGGTAAGGTCTCAAAGGCTTCTGTCCATACAGTTTTCGATGGCACCGACGACGCGCTCGACATCATCGGTGGTCATGTCGGGGAACAACGGGATCGAACACAGCCGCGCCGAATTCCATTCGGTGTTGGGCAGGTACAGGTTGGGGTAACGCTGGCGGTAGTAAGTGTGCAGGTGCGTTGCAATGAAGTGAATACCGGTACCGACATTCTGTTCCTGGAGGGCTTTCATGAACGCTTCGCGATCCAGCCCGCACTGCTCGGCGTCGATGCGCAGGATGAACAGGTGCCAGGCATGTTTTTGCGAATAGGCAGGGACGGTCAGCGGTTGAACCGGCAAACCTTCCAGGCGCTGCAGGTAGGTCTGGGCCAGTTGAGTGCGTTTGGCGTTGATTTCGTCCAGGCGTTCCAGTTGCACCAGTGCGATGGCCGCGTTGATGTCGGCCAGGTTGTACTTGAAGCCGGGTTCGACCACCTGGGCCTGGGGCTTGCGGCCATGGGTCAAGCGGTCGTAGGCATCGACCCCGAGCCCGTGAAACTTGAGCATGCGTACCCGCGAGGCCAGGGCTTCATCGTCACTGACGAACATCGCGCCTTCGGCGCAGGTCATGTTCTTGATCGCGTGGAACGAAAAGATCGCCGTGCCTTTGGCGCCGACGTGACGACCTTTGTAGAGAGTACCGGCGGCGTGCGCGGCGTCTTCGATCACGGCAATGCCGTGTTTGTCGGCCAGCGCGTAGAGTGGATCGAGATCGAATGCCGCACCGGCGTAATGCACCGGGATGATGGCTTTGGTACGCGGCGTGATCGCTGCTTCGATAGTGGCCGCGTCGGTCATCAGCGTGTCGCGGTCGACGTCGACGAACACCGGCGTGGCACCCAGCAGGGTGATCATGTTGGCGGTGGACACCCAGGTCTGCGACGGCGTAATGACTTCATCGCCGGGCCCGATGCCCAATGCCAGCAGGGTGATATGCATTCCGCCGGTGGCCGAGGACAGTGCCACGGCATGTCGGCAACCGACGTAGTTGGCGAAGTGTTCTTCCAGTGCCTGGTTTTTCGGACCGGTAGTGATCCACCCGGAGCGCAATACTTGCTCTACGGCAGCGATTTCTTCGTCGCCGATGCTGGGACGGGAGAAAGGGAGAAACGCCTGACTCATGGGCACCTCAGGGGCTGAAAACGTAAATAGCCTTTGAGGCTAAAAGGGATCCAAAAATCAGCATAGACGCTAAATCAGAATCTGCATCAAATCAACCAGTTACTGGATGGAGGTGAAAAACTGCATCAGTTGACTTTTTTTGTCATGGCCGGCAGGTTGGGCAGCCATTTGGCTTGCGCCGATTTTATGGAAGGTTATGCCGAATTTTGTGAAAGGAACATGAAAAAACGGTTGGGGAATCGTTTATCTGAAAGCTATTAAGCCGCTGTTCAGACTTCCACCGTTTATGGTGTTTTTTAGGAAAAGTCCTACAGCAATAATGTCTTTTACATGATTGTTATTTTACTTCTTAGTTGTTTCATTGAACTGTTTTCACTCAAGGCCGTTTCGTTTGATTGACTTACCTGTAACTGATTCACGCACACCCCTCACCAATCCGCTGACCCTGTATCTGGCGCGACTGGCGCCGTCCAGCCAACTGACCATGCGTTACGTGCTGCAGGATGCCGCCGACCGCCTGGGCTTCGAAGACCACGATATCGAGGAAATACCCTGGCACAACTTGCAGCCCGAAGACGTGATCGCACTGGTGGCCACTTTGCGTTCCGACGGTTATGCGCCCAACACGTCCTCGCTGTATGTCAACGCGGTGCGTGGGGTGATGAACGAAGCGTGGCGTATGAGCCTGATCTCCCAGGAACATCTGTTGAAGATGCGTACGGTGAAGGGCATGGCCGGTACACGGCTGTCCCAGGGGCGCAATCTCAGGCGGACGCTGATTCAGGAACTGATGGCGGTCTGCGCCGCCGACCCGAGGCCGCAAGGCCTGCGGGATGCCGCGATCATCGGGATACTGTACGGCTCGGGGATGCGCAAGTCCGAATCGGTGAACCTGGAGTTGAATCAGGTCGATTTCACCGAGCGCAGCCTGCGGGTGACGGCCAAGGGCAACAAACAGTTGATCAAGTACGCCCCGGCCTGGGCCTTCGCCAAGCTTGAAGCCTGGCTTGAGCTGCGCCGTTCGTTGCTCAAGGAAGGAGAATCGGATGACCCGTTCCTGTTCAACCGCATCCGCCGTGGCAGCCATATCACCCGTGAGCGCATCACCAAACATGCGATCTACTACATCGCCCGGCAACGGGGCGCGCAGGTCGGGGTGAAAATCATGCCCCACGATTTCCGGCGTTCGTTCATAACCCGGGTGATCGAAGAGCATGACCTGTCGATTGCGCAGAAACTGGCACACCACAGCAACATCCAGACCACGGCCAACTACGATGTGCGCGACGACAACGAGCGGCGTCGGGCGGTGGACCGATTCGATCTGTGACCGATCACATCTCGCTCAGCACATGGGCGTGGCCAATGGTCGAGACCTGAACCGAGCTGCCTGCGGGTGGCGCATACATGCCTGAACTGCGCACCAGCAGTGATCGACCCGGTTGCTCGCGGCTGGTCAGTGGCTGGAGTTCCACCGTCAGCGTGCAGGTGTTGCCGCTGAAGTCCCGATCGGTGACCACGGCCCGGCAACCGCTGGCTTCCGGGTCACTGGGGAGGATGCTGGCCAGTTGCAACTGTTCAGGGCGCAGCATGATTTGCGCGGACTTGTTGTTGCGGTGGTTGTTGACCGGGATTCGCCCCAGGTCGCAATGGGCCCAGCCAGCCTCGATGCGTGCGGGCATGACCACGGCATCCCCCAGGAACAGGGCGGTCTGTTCGTCTTCGGGGTAGCGGTACAGGTCCAGTGGATGGCCTGACTGGACCAGTCGGCCATGACGCATCACCGCCAACTGGTCGGCGAACGACAGGGCTTCACTCTGGTCATGGGTGACCAGAATGGTGGTGACGCCCGCGTCTTCCAGCAGCCGCGCAACCATCTTGCGCATAGCGGCGCGCAATCCGGTGTCGAGCGCCGAGAACGGTTCGTCCAGCAGCATCAGCCGTGGCTGTTGCGCCAACGCCCGGGCCAGGGCCACTCGTTGTTGCTGGCCGCCGGACAACTCGTGAGGCCAACGCTCGGCCATCTTCGCGTCCAGTGCCACGCTGTCCATCAGTTCAGCAACCCGATGTTGCTTTTCATTGCCCTTGATGGACAAACCAAAGCCGATGTTCGCCGCCACGGTCATGTGCGGGAACAGTGCGCCGTCCTGTGGCACGTAGCCGATCAGGCGTTGATGCGCCGGCACTTCGTGGGTGCCGTCGACCAGGGTCTGGCCATTGAGCGAAAGACGCCCGGAATCGGGGAATTCGAAGCCGGCAATCATCCGCAGCAACGTGGTCTTGCCAGAGCCTGAAGGGCCGACGATGACTGTGCGACTGCCGCTTGGCACCGACAGGCTGACGTTGTCCAGAGCGCAATGGGCGCCATAGGACTTGTAGAGGGCATTCAATTCAAGAGTGTTCATCGGCCAGCCGTTTTTTTCGATTGGTGATAAAGAAGTCCGGTCAGCGGAAGCGACAGCACAACCATCAATAAGGCGTAGGGCGCAGCAGCGGCATAGTCGATTTCGCTGGTCATGGCCCAGAATCCGGTTGCCAGCGTGCGCGTGCCGTTAGGGGCCAGCAGCAGGGTGGCGGTCAGTTCGTTGGTGATTGCCAGGAACACCAGCGCCGCACCGGCGGCAGCCCCCGGAGCGGCCAGGCGCAAGGTGATCAGCCACAGGGCCCGGGCTGGCGAGCGGCCAAGGCTGCGGGCGATGTTTTCCAGTTCCACCGGGGCCTGGGCAATGCCTGCGCGCAGGCTCACCAGGGCGCGGGGCAAGAACATCAACAGGTACGCCAGCAGCACGGTGAAGGTGGTCTGGTAAATCGGCCGGGCAAAATGGATCGTGACGGTCACCAGCGCCAGCGCCACGATAATTCCGGGCAAGGAACTGGTGATGTAGTTGCAGCTTTCCAGTACCCGCTGCATTCGGCCGGGGTAGCGGATCGACAGCCAGGCAATCGGGATCGCCGCGCAGGTGGTCAGCGCCGCGCCGGCGACGCCGAGTAGCAGGGTTTGCTCCAAGGCGGGCAACAACTCGGCCATGTCCCAGACTTCCGCACCGCCGGCGATCAGCCATTTGCCCAGGGTGATGAGTGGAACACCCAGGGCCAGGGCGCAGGTCACGGTTTGCAGGGCCAACGACAGCATCGTTGAAGTGGTTTTCAGGATGACCACCCGTTGTTCCCGGGCGCTTCCCGATCCGACGCGAGCGTAACGTGCGGAGCCCCGGGCGGCGGATTCGGCCGTCAACATTGCCAGGCAACACAGTGCCAGCACACTGGCCAGCATGTGCGCCGCTGCGCCGTTGAAGGTCGACTTGAACTGATCGAAGATCGCGGTGGTAAAGGTGTCGAAGCGGATCATGGCATACAGGCCATATTCGGCCAGCAGGTGCAGACCGACCAGCAGGGCGCCGCCGCAGATCGCCAGGCGCAATTGTGGCAACACCACGCGGAAAAAAACTTTCCAGGGTTTGAGCCCCATGGATTCGGCGACGTCTTCGATGGCCGGGTCAAGTCGGCGCAAGGTAGCCGCCACCGGCAAATACAAGAACGGGAAGTAAGCGATGACCGAGACCAGGACACCGGCAAACAAGCCGTGAATCGGTGGCACCAGGCTGACCCAGGCGTAGCTGTGAACGAACGCAGGCACCGCCAGCGGTGCGGTGGCCAGCAACGACCACCAGCGCCGCCCCGGCAAATTCGTGCGTTCCGTGAGCCACGCCAGCGTCACCCCCAGCGCCACGCACAAGGGAATCGTCAGCAGCACCAGCAACACGGTGTTGACCAGCAGTTCACCCACCCGGGGGCGGAACACCAGGGTCACCACGGTTGACCAGCCTGTCTGCAGGGACACGCCAATAACGTAAGCGATCGGTAGCAGTGCCAGTAAGGAAACCAGCACCGACAAACCGATCACCCATACACCGCCACGTCCCGCAAAGACTCCGCGGGATCGTCGGCGCAATTGTGTGGGTGTCGCCTCGGCGACACCCACAGGCAGGGTTTCAGGCATCAATTAGAGCAGTCCGGCCTGTGTCATCAGCTCCACGGCTTTTTTGCTGTCGAGTTTGGAAGCATCGACAGTCGGCGCATCGAGTTGCTGCAGAGGCACCAGTTTAGGGTTGGATTCAGCGTTCTTGCCCACGGCGTACTCGAACGACTTGCCGTTTTTCAGGACGGCCTGGCCATCCTTGCCGGTAATGTATTTGAGAAATGCCTGGGCTTGTTCTTTGTGTTTGCTGGAGGCGAGGACGCCGCCGCCGGAGATGCTAACAAAAGCGCCCGGATCTTTGTGCTTGAAATAGTGCAGGGCGGTGTTCTTGCTGTTTTCGCCAGTCTTGGACTGGTCCACCAGGCTGTAATAGTGGTAGATCACGCCACTGTCGATCTGCCCGGCATTCACCGCCTTGAGTACGGAGCTGTTGCCACGGTAGTTGGCGTAGTTGGTTTTCATCGCTTTCAGCCAATCCAGCGTGGCGGCTTCACCCTTTTGTTCCAGGATGGCAGCGACGATGGCCTGGAAGTCGGCACCGCCTGGCGATGCGGCCCAGCGACCTTTCCAGCTTGGATCGGCCAGGTCCATGATCGATTTCGGCAGATTGGCTGCCGACAGTTTGCTCGGGTTGTACACGAACACCGTGGAGCGCGCGGCAATCCCGACCCATTTGCCGTGGGCCGGACGGTAGGCGGAGTCAATCTGCTCCAGCGTGGCCTTTTCGACAGGCGCAAACAGCCCGGCGTTGTCGACCAGGACCATGGCCGGGGAGTTTTCGGTCAGGAACACGTCCGCCGGAGAAGCTGCACCTTCCTGTACGATCTGGTTGCCCATCTCGGTGTCGTCGCCATTACGCAAGGTAACGGGAATACCGGTTTCCTGGGTAAAACCCTCGACCCAGGCCTTGGTCAGGCCTTCGTGTTGCGCGTTGTACACTACGATGCCGACGGAGTCGGCTGCATAGGCCTGGCCAGCGCTCAGCAAAGCGGTGGCCAGCAGGGCCTTTTTCAAGAACGAAGGGATGTTGGGAAACATTCTGCGGGCTGCTCCTGGTGCGTTTTTTTGAAAAATCATGGGCATTGAATCGCCTGTAGACCAATGCGAATCATTTGCATATTTTGAATTGCAGGGAATGTAGAGATCCAAATGAGAAAATAACGTAAAAAAAACCGTTAATACATGTAATTTTCATTCAGATTAGCAGCACTGAGCCCACTGTGGTTCGACTCGTCGATCAAACGATGTCGCCGAGCAGAATATGACGCTGCCCCTGGCTGCCTTTTGTCGTGCCCTCGGCAATGACCAATAGCTGATCGGCAAAGCGTAGCGCCTGATTCAGGTCATGGATGGCGCTGATCACGATTTTCAAGTCTCGCAGATTGACCCGCTCCGGCCTTGCCGCTGTGCTGAACACCCCCGCCCATGAAGATCCGCTCGATGGCACCTGGCAGAAACGAAAAAAACCGAGAGGCCGGTTTGGCCACTCGGTTTTTCTCGTCTCGGTTGTCAGGGCTGGATTTGCGGGAAGATCAGGACCTGCAGGTTGCCGCGCTGATAACGCTTGCCGTCGGTTGGCAACGCCTCGACTTCCTGGATTTCATCGACGCTGTTGACCCTCATCACCACCCCGACCGAGCCTTTTTTACGTGCCTCGGCCATCCATTGCCCGATGTCATGCAGGGTCACTTTGCGCGAGGCCGCGGCCGGATCCGAGAGGCCGTATTTGAGCTCGCCGACGACATTGTAGAGCGCCACCTCCGGTCGCCCGGTCAGCCACGACAAGGCCGAGGCTGCACCCAGGTCGTTGCTCAACAGCGAGGTGGTCTGGCTCAGGCTGTCCAGGTGTTCGGAGATAAACCGGTCGGGCATCTTGCTGTCGACAATCTGGCCCGGCATGGCGGCGGGAAGCAGAGCCACCAGTAGCCAGATGCCGAGGGCCGGCATCGCCCATAATGTCAATGGCCGCAGGATTTGCAGGGCGTTGGCGATGATCCAGCCCAGCAACACGATGAACGCCAGGGACAGGCTGAACATCTCGGTTTTTTCGAAAATCCCTTTGCTCAGTTGCAGGTACAACAAGGCAACCAGGGCTGTCGTGGCAATGACGACGTTGAGCCATCCGTTGACGCGAATCGTCCGTCCCCGTGCCTGTTGCAGCAGGCTGGTCAGCGCATTGCCCATCAGCAGCGCCAGCGGTAACAGGCACGGCATGATGTAAGTCGGCAACTTGCCGCTGCTCATGCTGAATATCGCCAATGGCAACAACAGCCAGAGCAGGAGAAAACCGCTGACGGGCTGACGCTTGTTGTTCCAGGCCTGGATGAACGTTGTCGGCAACAACGCGGTCCAGGGCAGGGCGGAAACGACCAGCATCGGCAGGTAGAACCACCACGGACGGGCGTGCTGCGCATTGTCGGCGGCGAAGCGGCGTACGTGCTCGTTCCAGAAGAAGAAATTCCAGAAATCCGGTTCCTGATGATGAATGGCCACTACCCAGGGCAAGCAGACTGCCGCGGCAACCACAACAGCCAGTGGCCCATAACGCAACAGTTCGCCGATGCGACGCTGCCAGATCATGTAGGGCAGGGCTATCACCGCCGGCAGCAGCCAGGCTAGAAAGCCCTTGGTCATGAAGCCCATGCCGCAGGCGATACCCAGGACTGCCCAGGATCCCAGGCGGGCGCGAGTGGTCCGACTGTCGATGGCAAACCACAGGGAAACCAGGCTCAGGTTGACCCAGAGGGTGAACTGCGGGTCGAGGTTGGCATACCCGGCCTGACCGGCAATCAGTCCGAAGCTCATGTACAACAGTGCGCAGGCAAAGCTTTTGCGCGGATCGCCCCAGAACCGGCGTGCAATCAGCCAGGTCAGCCATACGCTCAGCCCGGTACTCAGCGCTGATGCGATGCGTACCCCGAACAGATTGTCGCCAAACACTGCCTGACCGATGGCGATCATCCAGTACCCGGCAATCGGCTTCTCGAAATAACGAAGGCCCATGAAGTGCGGCGAGACCCAGTTCCCGCCCTGCAGCATTTCCTGGCTGATCTGGGCATATCGGGTTTCATCCGGAATCCACAAGCCGTGGCTCATCAGCGGTAGCAAGTAGAACGCGATGAACGCCAGTACCAAGGCGAACAGCATCCAGCGTTCATTGGCAGGTGCTGTTGGTGTGTGCAGGCGGGAAGAATGGCCAGCAAAATCTGGCAGTGGCTGATTTGACGTCATGTCTCGACCTTGGCGCTTAGATGGCTGGTTTAAGTGTGATGTACAACTTGCGAGAGAGAAAAACGGAATGATATTGAACGGCGAGAAGTTTAATCACACTTCTCGCTATTCTGTTCAGGCTTCATTCAGTCTGCATTGAAGTAACTTGTTACTAATGTTTTCGATAGGTAATGACTCAGTTTTTTTCTTGCAACAGGGTATTCCAGTCTTCCGCATTTACAATGCCGAGAACTTGCAATTGGCCATTGCCATCGATGCGGACAAACAACGAACTGCCGTACTCGGCGTCCTTCGCCGAATGCTTGAAGCCGGTCTGCTTTTCAAAGTCAGCGATGCAACCGCTGTGAGTCACCAGCACCAGGTTGCGATGGGCCACCTTGTGCGCCACGACGTCGTTACGCAGGGTCGTGCCGCAGGTGGCCAGCCACTCCTGGGGCCGTGGGTCGCTGTTGAACATGTAATGCGCGGTCTGCACGGTGCGCGTAACGGGGCTGGTCAGGATGTCGGTGTGTGTCAAACCCAGGCGCGCCAAGCCTTGCCCGACACCCGCCGCCGCCTCACTGCCGGCTCGGGTAATGCCATCGGCCGGGCCCAGGCAAGGATTGCTGGAGCGGTCGCAGCGTTCGGCATGACGCACCAGCACCGCGATCTCGCCGGCACCCCATTGTTGCAGCAATTGGGCCCGGGCTTGCGCGCCTTCCTGGGCCAGGTTGGTCGGTGATTTCGGCCACAGGACAAAACCGGTGACCAGCACGGCAACGGTCAGTGCACCAATGGCCACGACCGATCTGGACAGGCGCGAAGATGTTTTACGCGAGACGGAGTTGACCAAGTTTGTCCACCAATTGGAGCGCCGGGGAAGTGTTGTTAAACAAACCCTGAAACAGCGCGAAAAATGACCGCCGAGACCAGGTTCAGCGAGTTAACTGCGGCCCAAGTTAAATCTGCACAGCTGTCAGAACGGTGAAAGGAATGTGAAAAATTTGCAGAAGAGACTCCAGCGGCTAATTAGTTTGTTACTGGGAATTGTTATCTATTGCTCAAGCGTGGAATGACAGCGGGAAACAGATGGGCGTATGGGATGGGACTAACGGCGAACCTGCCGCCGTTAGTCCGGGAAGCGTGAAAAGGCTGTTCAGGGCGAAGGGCAGTTCGCCTGTGGTCTGGTGGCAGCCTGGCTGATCAGCGCGGCCAGGCGCTTGACGTTGTTTTGCTGGGCAAGCACCAGGTCGTCGATGCTCGCGCCTGACGGCGTTTGCAAGGTGCTGCGGCAAATCACCCGTTCCGTGTCGCCTGTACCGGCACTGCGCAGGCGCCATTTCACGTCCATCAATGCGTATTGACCGGGGACCGAGTCAAAACGCTGCACATCGACCCGCACTGAATATTTGCCTTGTACCGGACTGTTGCTCAATTGATCGGCCAGCGCACTGCGCAATTCGTCCACAAGGGTCGCACCCCACCACTGGGTTTCCAGGATTGCCAGGCCACTGTTGCTCTGGCGAATGACAATCTGCGCCCGATCGACCTGGGGCGGCACGCTGATCGTCTCGATCTGAATCACCCCGACGGTGGTCCTCGAATGATCGCCGGACTGGGTCGGTGTCAGGGTGTGAAATTGAATCGGGTCACTGCGGCAAGCGGCGAGCAGCAACACCGCGGTGACCAGGGTTAACTTCAGCGGTAAAGCCATGGGTGATGCTCCTGTGTTCAATTGCGCGGTGGCCCTTGCAGATCCATCGGGGCGGCATTGTTCGGACGGCCGCGAACCAGCGATTCCGGATGCCGTCCCAGGTAATCCGAAAGATCACGCAAGGATCTCGACGTGCGTCCCAGTTCATCCAGGGTCTGCCCCAGTTTTTCCCGTTGCGGCGAGTCCTCGGCCAAGGTCGTGCTGGCGGATTGCAGGGTCGAATTGGCCGTTTCCAGCGTCTTGCTGACATCCGACAAGGTGGATTGCACGCCAGGCAGGATCTTGCCGTTGAATTGCATCATGCCTTTGCGCAGTTCGACGAGATTGCCATCCAGGTTGCCGGCGATACGCTCGATCGGCAGTTTGTTGAGCTTGTCGACCATGGATTCGAGTTTTTCCTGCAATTGCTCGAGGCTGCCCGGAATGGTCGGAATCACGACCGGGCGTGCGTTTGCATCGAAAGCGACTTTTTCTGCCTTGGGGTAGAAATCCAGGGAGATGTACAACTGGCCGGTCAGGAAGTTACCGGTGCGGGCCTGGGCCCGCAGGCCGTTGTCGATAAAGGTGCCCATCAGACGCACACCCCCGGCTTCGTCATTGGGATCATGACTGAGCGCCTTGAGCATTTTGATGTGGGCCTGGCCCAGGCGTTGCGGGTAGATCACAATGCCGACGTTGACCGGAAAGGAACGTTTTTTCTCGTCGTAATCCAGATTCACCGCCACCACCTTGCCGATTTCCACCCCGAGGAACTCTACCGGAGCATCCACCTTGAGCCCGCGCAGTGCCTGGTCGAATCGCATGGCCAGGTACTGCGGCTTGCCGTTTGGCGGGGCGAGGGCGGTTTGTTGGTCGTCGAACAGCTCGTAGGCATATTCTGCCGCAGCAGGTTTATCGTCAGGGCTGTAGTCTGGCGCGCGGAAGGCAATGCCGCCCACCAGCAAGGAAGACAACGATTCGGTCTTGACCGCAAAACCATTGGCACCGACGTTCACGTCAATACCGCTGGCGTTCCAGAAACGGGTGTTTTCGGTGACGTATTTGTCATTGGGTGCATGGATGAACAGTTCTATGTTCACGCCCTTGCCGTCCGGGTCCAGTGCATAGGCCACCACTTGACCCACCGGGATCTTGCGGTAGTAAACCGGAGAGCCGATATCCAGCGACCCCAGGTCCTGTGTGAACAGGGTGAAACGCTTGCCCGGCTCGCCGTAGGTGATGGGCGGCGGGTTTTCCAGCCCCTTGAAGTTTTTTGCCCGGCCGTTGGCCTGGCCGATATCGGCACCGATGTAATCTCCCGATAGCAGCGTATCGATACCGGATACACCGCCAGCGCCAATTCGCGGTCGCACGACCCAGAATTGCGAATCTTCGCGGGTAAAGCTTTCGGCCTGCTTGGCCAGTTTGATGGTGGCGTTGACACTCTTCTGGTCATCGCTCAATTCCACATCGGAGACATGACCGATCACGACATTACGGTATTTGACCTCGGTTTTATTCGCGGTCAGGCCGTCCCCGGTCTTGAACGTGACAATGATGGTCGGGCCTTCCTGCAGCATGCTGTGAACCACCAGCGAAATACCCACCAGCACCGCCACGATCGGGACGATCCAGACCAGCGAGACACTGAAGCGGCGGGTCTTGATCGGCGCCGGCCCGGGGGCTTGCGGCCCGTCAGTGGCTTGTGACTTCATCCGTGACCTCCTCATTGTTTGGGTTTTCGCGTTCTTTATCCCAGATCATGCGTGGATCGAAACTCATCGCCGACAGCATGGTGAACACCACAACCAGACCAAAAAACAGAATGCCCGGACGCGGTTCGATGTCGGCCAGGGCCTGGAATTTCACCAGCGAGGCCACCAGGGCGACAACGATCACATCGAGCATCGACCAGTAGCCGATGACCTCGACGAACCGGTACAGCTTCGATCGTTCCATGCGCGCCCACTCGCTGTCGCGGTGCACGGTGACCAGCAGCAAGGTGATGGCGACGAACTTGACGCCCGGCACCGCGATACTGGCAATGAAAATGATCAGGGCAATGTCCCAGGCGCCGGCTTCCCAGAACTCCAGCACGCCGCTCATGATCGTGCTGTCGGAACCGTTGCCGACCATTTCGGTGTTCATCACCGGCAGCAAATTGGCCGGGATGTAAAACACCAGGGCGGCGATCATGTAGGCCCAGGTCCGGGCCAGCGAATTGGTTTTGCGTCGGTGCAAAGGTGCGCCGCAGCGTTCGCATTCGTGAGGGTCGTCAGTCATGTCGCAGGCCAGCCCGCAGCTGTGACACAGGCACAGGTTGAGCTCGTCGGCGTACGGAGGCGTGCTCATAAAATGTCCCATAAGTCGCGGATATCGCGCCCGGCGATGCGGATCATCATCAGACTCAGCGCAGCCAGGGCAAACAGCCCTATGCCGGGCAGCACATCAAGCAGTCCGGCGAGTTTGATCACGGCAACCATGGCGCCCAGCAGGCAGACTTCGAGCATGCTCCAGGGCCGCAAGGCTTCCAGCCAGCGCATGCAGAATTTGAACCCGGGCGAGCGTTGCCGGGCGAGGGCGAAGCCCAACACCCAGATCAGCAGCAACAACTGGAAGATCGGCGCAATGATCATGGCGATCGCCGCCACCATGGCGATGAATGTGATGGGCCCCAGGCTCAGGGCCAACACCGAGTCCCACAGGGTCGCACTGTTTTTCATGCCTTTTAGGCTGATGCTCATCACCGGATAGAAATTGGTGAACAGCCATAGCATCAACGCCGTGAAGGTCAGCGCAAGACGCTGTTCGACCGTGAGGCCGTTATAGCGTTGAAGCACACCGCCGCAGCGCGTACACAGGGTTTTCTGATGTTTTGCGAGCGTTACTTTCTGGTACACGCTGTCGCAGTGCTCGCAGATGATCAGCTGATCAGTAGTTGCCATGGGCCAGGCTCAACAGAAGGCAGGAAATTCAGAGCACCCCCTCAATATAGAAGTGCCTTGCAATTGAGCAAATCGAAAGTCGAAACAACGGAATCGAGTGAGAGTGGGAGCGGCGGTGCGGCGATCCCACAGGATGATTGTTTCAGCCGAGCATTTCCCGCATCCGATACCAGAACATGCCAAGGGCCAGCAGTGGCGAGCGCAGGGCACGCCCGCCGGGGAAGGTCATGTGCGGCACGGCGCTGAACACGTCGAAGCCTTTGCTGTGGCCGGCATTGATCGCTTCGCCCAAGAGCCTGGCGCACCAGTGAGTCACGTTCAGGCCATGGCCGGAGTAACCCTGGGCGTAGTACACGTTCGGGTGCTGGCTCAAGCGCCCGACCTGCGGGAAGCGGTTGGCCGAGATGCCAATCATGCCGCCCCACTGAAAATCGATGCGCGCACTGGCCAGTTGCGGGAAGACCTTGAGCATCTGCGGGCGCATGTAGGCAGCGATGTCCGAAGGATCGCGCCCGGAGTAATGACAGGCGCCGCCGAACAACAAGCGCCGGTCAGCCGAGAGCCGGTAGTAATCCAGGCCGACTTTCTGGTCGCACAAAGCGACGTTGTGAGGGATCAGTTGTCTGGCGGCGTCTTCTGACAGGGGTTCGGTGGCGATGATGTAGCTGCCCGCCGGGAGCACTTTGCCGCTGAGTTTCGGTTCCAGCTCTTCCAGATGGGCATTGCACGCCAGCACCAACGTGCCCGCACGCACCGTGCCACCGCCACAGCGTACTTGCACGGTGCTGCCGTGGATCAGCTCCAGCACCGGGCTCTGCTCGAAGATCTGCACGCCAAGGGATTCGGCGACTTGCGCTTCGCCGAGTGCCAGGTTCAGCGGATGCAGGTGGCCCGAGCCCATGTCTACCAGGCCGCCGGCGTAAACGCCGGAGTTCACCACGTGCTCGCGGATCTGGTCAGGTTCGATCAAGCGGGTTTCATGAGCGTAACCGGACTCAAGCAGTTCGGCGTGCTCGGCCTTCAACCCGGCAAAGTGTGCCGGGGTGTTGGCCAGTTCGCAGAAGCCCCAGCGCAGGTCGCAATCGATGCCGTGTTCGCGGATGCGATTGGCCACGACTTGCACCGACTCGGTCCCGGCGTGTTCCAGGTATTGCACGCCATCGGCGCCGATGTGTTTGGCGAAACCGCTGACGTCATGGCCGATACCACGAATCAACTGGCCGCCGTTGCGCCCGCTGGCACCCCAGCCAATCCGCCGGGCCTCCAGCAGGACCACCGAGAGCCCGCGCTGGGCCAGTTCGATGGCGGTGTTGATGCCGGTGAAACCCGCGCCGACCACGCAGACATCGGCTTCAAGGTCCGAGGCCAGCGCGGGACGCTGCTTCATGCCCTTGGCGGACGCCGCGTAATAGGAGAGGGCGTGTTCCTTGGTGTACTGATTCATTTGTTGGACTTCACTTTGCTCCACGAGCGGGTCATCAGGCGCATGATCGACTGCGGCGGCGTGGTGGAGATGTAGAGTTTGTCGAGGACTGCCTGGGATGGATAAACCTCGGGATTGCTGACCAGCTCAGGGTCCATGTACTGCTTGGCGGCCGGGTTCGGGTTGGCATAGCCGACCGACGCACTGACCTTGGCGATCACTTGCGGGTCCAGCAGGTTGTTGATGAAGGCGTGGGCTTCTTTCGGATTGCTGGCGTCGGCGGGGATGGCCAGCAGGTCAAACCACAGGTTGGCGCCTTCTTTGGGAATGGCGTAGGCGATGTTTACACCGTTTTTTGCTTCCTTGGCACGGTTTGCGGCCTGGAACACGTCGCCCGAGTAACCGAACGCTACGCAGATGTCGCCGTTGGCCAAGTCCGAGACGTACTTGGAGGAGTGGAAGTAGGTGATGTAAGGGCGGATCTGCAGCAGCTTGGCCTCGGCCTTTTTGAAGTCCTCGGGGTTTTCGCTGCGCGGGTCCATGCCCATGTAGTTGAGAATCGCCGGGAACACTTCGTCCGCCGAGTCCATCATCGACACGCCGCAGGCGCTGAGCTTCTTGATGTTTTCCGGTTCGAACAGCACGGCCCAGGAATCGATGTGATCGATGCCCAGCACCTGCTTGACCTTGTCGACGTTATAGCCGATGCCATTGGTACCCCACAGGTACGGCACCGAGTGCGCGTTGGCCGGATCGTTTTTTTCCAGCAGCGTCAGCAGTTTCGGGTCGAGGTTGTTGAAATTCGGCAGTTGCTCGCGATCGAGCTTGAGGAACGCACCGGCCTTCACCTGGCGAGCGAGGAAGTGGTTCGACGGCACCACCACGTCATACCCGGTACGACCGGCAAGCAGTTTGCCCTCCAGGGTTTCGTTGGAATCGAATACGTCGTAGATCACCTTGATCCCGGTTTTGGCCTGGAAGTCGGCGAGAGTGGTTTCGCCGATGTAGTCGGTCCAGTTGTAGACACTGACTTGTGCCTGAGCCTGGGCACCGGCACTGAACAGCGCTGCCAGCGCGAACGGGACCATGGATTTCAATAGACGCATATCGACACCTTTTCGAATTGTTGGATTTTCAGGCGTTGGCGTTCTCCCTGTGGGAGCGGGCTTGCTCGCGAAGGGGCCGGGTCAGCCAGCATTTTTGCTGAATGACACACCGCATTCGCGAGCAAGCCCGCTCCCACAGGGGGACGCGGTTGCAGGCTGGATTTGGTTTATCAGACGCTGAGCATCAGGAACTCACGTTCCCAGGAGCTGATCACCCGTTTGAAGTTCTCGTGCTCGGCGCGCTTGACCGCGACATAGCCCCGCACGAACTTGCTGCCCAGGTAGCGGCTGATGGTGTCGCATTCTTCCATCTGGGTCAGGGCATCCTCGATGGTGATCGGCAGGCGCAGATTGCGACGCTCATAGGCACGGCCCTGTACCGCTGCGCTCGGCTCGATGCGCTCGACCATGCCCAGGTAACCGCACAGCAGGCTGGCGGCGATGGCCAGGTACGGGTTGGCATCGGCGCCCGGCAGCCGGTTCTCGACGCGCATGGCGTCCGGGCTGGAGGTTGGCACGCGCAGGCCGACGGTGCGGTTTTCTTCGCCCCATTCGACGTTCACCGGCGCCGAGGTATCCGGCAGGAAGCGGCGGAACGAGTTGACGTTCGGCGCAAACATCGGCAGCACTTTCGGGATGTACTTCTGCAAGCCACCGATGTGATGCAGGAACAGCTCGCTCATGTTGCCATCGGCATCGGCAAAGATCGGCTGGCCGGTGGCAATGTCTACCACGCTCTGGTGAAGGTGCATGGCGCTGCCAGGCTCATCGCCGACCGGTTTGGCCATGAAGGTTGCCGCCACGTTGTGCTTGAGCGCCGCTTCACGCATGGTGCGCTTGAACACGGTGATCTGGTCGGCGAGGTCCAGTGCGTTGCCATGACGGAAGTTGATTTCCATCTGTGCCGGGCCGTCTTCATGGATCAGCGTGTCGAGGTCCAGGCCTTGCAGTTCGCACCAGTCGTAGACGTCTTCGAACAGCGGATCGAATTCGTTGGCCGCGTCAATGGAGAACGACTGACGACCGCTTTCGGCGCGGCCCGAACGGCCCATCGGCGCCTTGAGCGGCAAGTCCGGATCTTCGCAGCGCTGGGTCAGGTAGAACTCCATTTCCGGCGCGACAATCGGCCGCCAGCCTTTGTCGGTGTACAACTGCAGGACTTTTTTCAGCACGTTGCGCGGTGACAGTTCGATTGGGTTGCCGAACTTGTCGAAGGTGTCGTGGATCACGATGGCGGTCGGCTCGATGGCCCATGGCACCACGTAGACGGCGTCGGCGTCCGGCTTGCAGACCATGTCGATATCGGCCGGATCGAGCAGGTCGTAGTAGATGTCGTCGTCGACAAAGTCCCCGGTTACCGTTTGCAACAGCACACTTTCCGGCAGGCGCATGCCTCGCTCATGCAGGAACTTGTTGGTGGGTGCGATTTTGCCGCGTGCAATGCCGGTCAGGTCGCTGACGACGCACTCGACTTCGGTAATCTTGTGATCTTTCAGCCAAGTGAACAGCTGATCGAAAGGGGCATTCATAAAGACCTCGTTATTGGTTTTATTAACGCCAGGAGAGGCCGGTTTCATCCGCCGGACACTTCCCCTGTAGCGCGTTGACGTCTATCTTGGGCGAGCCTTGCAGTTCCATCTATCCACTTTAAGCAGCACAAAGCGCACCAAAAGAGTGCGCAAGGTCACTTATGTCGACGTGCAATTCACTCCGGGTCCAAGCCTTCAATACCGCCGATGTCGCCGAGCAAATCCGCGCCACGCCGGGCTGGGTCCAGCATTACCAACAGATGTCGCCGGGGCATTTCGCAGGTAGGGTGCGCTACCTGGATCTACAGGGCGTGGAGATTTACGAAGAGCACATGAACACCCGGGTCGAGCAGAATTTCAGCGCGCCCCAGGGGTCGCTGTCGTTCTGCTTCGATCGCGGCGACAACGCGCTGTATGTGTTGAATGGCGAAAGTCGCAACATCTGGATTACCCCAGAGAACTACCAGGAAATCGCCGTGGTATTCGGTCCGGAGTTTGTAAAACGCCATAGCCTCGACATCGCCCGGCTCGAAGGGCTGTTCATGGCACCGCTCAATTCTCAGCAGAATGCGCTGTTCTGCAGTTGGCTCAGCGGTACCCTGACGCGGCTGTCACAGACCTTCGACCCACCGAGCCGCGAAGCGCTGACCCAACAGCTGCTGGAAGACTGTCTGTTCATTCTTGACAACGCGTGTGTCGGCCTCGACCAGGGCGCATTGCAGCGCCGAGCGGGAGAGCGGGCGATCATGAAGCGGGTAGGGGAATGGGCGGCGGACACCCCGGAAGAACACCTCAACCTGCTGGAGCTGTCCCAGGTTGCCGGGGTTTCACTGCGCCAGTTGCAGCATGCGTTCAAGACCTACACCGGCATGGCGCCGACCCAATGGCTGCGCTTGCGCCGACTCAACAGCGCCCGCCGCGAACTGCTGAGCCGCACGCCCGCGCAAACCACCGTGGCCGAAGTGGCCATGCATTGGTCGTTCTGGCATTTGGGGCGGTTTTCCAGCAGCTATCGTGCGCTGTTCAAGGAATTGCCGAGCGACACCCTCAAGCGTGCGAGTGTCGCGCAGCCAGTCGGGCGCGGCCGGCGTTAGAACGTCGGCGGCGTAATCACCCAGATCACCACCGCGTCCACCTCGCCGGGATTACCGTAACGGTGAGGTTCCTGGCTGGAAAAGCTGAAGCTGTCGCCTTCATTGAGCTGGAAGTGACGCTCGCCAACCCACAGCTCAAAACTGCCGGACAGCAGGAAACCGGCTTCTTCACCTTCGTGGCTGTAGCTTTGCTGGCTGTAGGTGCCGGGCGGGAAACGCGAGTGGAGCATTTCCAGTTGACGGTTGGCTTGCGGCGTCAGCAACTGGTCGACGATGCCGTCTTCGTAATGCACGTTCAGGCGGCTGTTCTTGCGCACCACCACGCCATCGTCCTCGGGGGCGGTGACCGCTTCACTGGCGAAGAACCACTGGATGGTGACACCGAGGCTGCGGGCAATGTTGAACAGCGCCGGAATCGACGGGTAGGCGAGGTTGCGTTCCAGCTGGCTGATGTAACCGGCGGTGAGTTCGCTCTGTTGCGCCAGTTCCGCCAGGGTCATGCCCCGACGTTTGCGCAGGCCGCGAATGCGCGTGCCGAGAAAATGCGGTTCGGCGTTGCCGGGTGCGGGCGGGGTCGTGCTGTTGTTGCTCATAATCAATTCCGAACCGGAGGAATGGCGCAAATCCCTTGTCTCTTGTAGGAGCGAGCTTGCTCACGATGGTCGTTAACGATAACGCTGGAAGCCTGACACCCAGCAGTGTTCTCGGGTTCATCGCGAGCAGAGCTCGCTCCTACAGGGTTGGTGTTAGCCATTAAAGCCCCGGAGTATAAACAGCCTTAAAGTTCCCACGCGACTTTCAGGCCTTCATATATCGCTTCTTCGACAGTGCGCGGCGCCAGGCAGTCGCCGATGCGGCGAAACTCAACCAACCCCTGCAGCTCGGCACCCAGGGTATCCACCGGCTGGTGACCCTGGCACAGCACCAGGGTGTCGATGTTCTCCATCAGCATCGGTTCGCCACTGGCGGTGTGTTGCAGGTAGACCGTGTTGTCATCGCAGCCATACAGGCGCGCATACGGCGTGATCGGCACCCCCAGTTTATGCAGCTCGCCGGCCAGTTGATCGCGCACGTACAGTGGCAGGTTTTCCCCGCAATGGGTGCCGTTGACCGCCAGTTGTACCTGATGCCCGGTGCGAACCAGGCGCTCGGCGATGCCGGGGCCGATCCAGTCGCAGCGCCAGTCGACCACCACCACCGAACGGCCGATCTGTACTTCATCGCGCAGTACTTGCCAGGCGTCTACCACCTGTAGCTCACCACCGCGCTCAAAGGCTGGCCAATACGGCTCGGCACCGGTAGCGACGATCACCATGTCCGGTTTTTGCTGTTCCACCAGTGCCCGGTCGACCCGTGTGTTGCGCACCACGCGCACCCCGGCCAGCTCCATTTCCCGCTGCAGGTTGGTGCTGGCACCGCCGAATTCACTGCGCCGTGGCAGCAGTTGTGCAAGCAACACCTGACCGCCCAGTTGTGAACCGGCTTCGTACAGGGTCACGTCGTGTCCACGCTGGGCAGCGACGGCGGCGGCTTTCATGCCGGCCGGGCCGCCGCCGGCGATCATGATGCGCTTGCGATTGATTGTCGGTTTACGTTCGCCAAAAATCAGTTCGCGACCGGTTTCCGGGTGCTGGATGCAGGAAATCGGCAAGCCTTTGTGGAAGTGCCCGATGCACGCCTGATTGCAGGCGATACAGGCGCGCACGTCTTCCACGCGGCCGGTATCGGTCTTGTTGGGCATCTGCGGGTCGCAGATCAGCGCGCGGGTCATGCCGCAGACATCGGCCTGGCCCCGGGCCAGAATCAGCTCGGCTTCCTGGGGCTGGTTGATGCGCCCGGTGACGAACAACGGAATGTTCAGGCTGGCCTTGAACGTTCCGGCTTCCCGGGCCAGGTACGCTGCTTCGATCGCCATGGGCGGCACGATGTGCACCGCGCCGCCAAGCGACGCCGAGGTGCCGGCGACGATGTGCACATAATCGAGCTGCGCTTGCAGCGACTGCACGGCGGCCAGGGATTCATCTTCGGTCAGGCCTTCCGGGTCGCGCTCGTCGGCAGAAATGCGCAGGCCGACGATGAACTGCTCATCGGTCGCCCCGCGCACGGCTTTGATGACTTCGCGCAGAAAACGCAAACGCTGGTCCAGTTCACCGTTGTAGCCATCGGTGCGCCGGTTGACCCGCGGATTGATGAATTGCGCCGGCAGGTAACCGTGGCTGGCGACCACCTCGACGCCATCGATCCCGGCCTGATGCAGTCGCCGGGCGGCAGCGGCATAACCGGCGACGATCTCGTCGATCATGGCCTGATCCAGCGCGCGGGGCATCACCCGGAAGCGTTCGTTGGGCACCGACGAGGCGGAGTAGGCCACCGCCAGCAGGCCATCGCTGGACTCCATGATTTCCCGCCCCGGATGGAACACCTGGGACAACACTACGGTGCCGTGGGCATGGCAGGTTTGCGCCAGTTTGCGGTAACCCTCGATGCACGCATCGTCGGTGGCCATCAATACGTGGGAGGTGTAGCGCGCACTGTCGTGCACACCGGCCACTTGCAGCACGATCAGCCCGGCGCCGCCTTCGGCCCGCGCCCGGTGATAGGCGATCAATTGCTCATTGACCAGGTTGTCGGTGGGCATCGACGTGTCGTGACCACTGGACATGATGCGGTTTTTCAGGCGCTTGCCGCGGATCTCCAGGGGTTCGAACAGGTGCGCGAAGGCAGGTGTCGAGGTCGGCATGGTGCGGGTACTCCAGGCAGGCTGAGCTCTGTAGGAGCGAGCTTGCTCGCGATGGACGTTAACGATAACGCGTGTTGTCTGGATGAACGCGTCGCCCTCAGGTCCATCGCGAGCAAGCTCGCTCCTACAGAGGCAAAAGGTTTTCGGTGTTGTTATTTTCAGCTATAGAAATTTACCTTCAGTAAAAAATCAACTTGTTTTTTTACTGCGCCTTGCAGTAATTTCACTTCGAGCCTGCTCCTGGGGCTTACCTCACAACAATAAAAAAGGGCCTGGGCGGAATGTGTCCGCAGGGCACCTGCCAGAGGAACCACTGATGAAATCGAATACGCTCAAGCACGGTTTTTATCCCTTGGTGTTGTCCGTGGCCATGGGCCTGGGCAGTGCCCAGGCAGCATCGGACATGGTGGTGGTCGGTTACGGCGGAGCCGGACAAAAAGCCCAGGACGTGGCGTTCTTTCAACCTTTCGCCGCCGTGGATCAAAGCAAAGTGATCCAGAGCGAATACAACGGCGAGATGGCCAAAATCAAAGTGATGGTCGACACCGGCAACGTCGATTGGGACGTGGTGCAGATCGAAGGCCCGGACCTGATGCGCGGCTGCGAAGAGGGCATGTACGAACGCCTGGACTGGACGCGCCTGGGGCACGCCGACCAGCTGATCCCCGAAGCGGCACAGGAGTGCGGTTCCGCCGCGCTGGTGTGGAGCGTGGCGATTGCCTACGACACCGACAAACTGGCCCAGGCCCCGACCTCGTGGGCAGACTTTTGGGACGTGAAGAAAACCCCCGGCAAACGCGGGCTGCGTAAACGCGCGGTGTACAACCTGGAGTTCGCCTTGCTGGCCGACGGCGTGAAAACCGAAGACGTCTACAAGGTCCTCGGCACCCCGCAAGGCGTGGACCGGGCATTCGCCAAACTCACTGAACTCAAGCCTTACATCCAGTGGTGGGAAGCCGGCGCGCAACCGCCACAGTGGCTGACCGCCGGCGACGTGGTGATGACCTCGACCTACAGCGGACGCATCGCCGACGCCGCGCAGAAAGGCAGCCATCTCGGCCTGGTCTGGCCCGGCAGCCTGTACGGCATGGACTACTGGGCGATCATCAAAGGCTCCAAACATGTGGATCAGGCCAAGCGTTTCATTGCCTTCGCCAATCAGCCGGACGCCCAGGTCAACTATGTGCAGCAGATCCCTTACGGCCCGACCAACACCCAGGCCGCCGCGCGACTGGACGACAAACTGGCGCAATGGGTGCCCACTGCGCCGCAGAATCTCAAGGGTGCACTGTCGATGAACGTCGGTTTCTGGGTCGATCATGGCGAAGAGCTCGAAGAGCGCTTCAACGCCTGGGCCAGCAAATAAACGCGGATGGCTGGACGTGTCGAAGCGTCCAGCCTTGCTGTCTTCCTCAGCCGATCAGCCTGGAGAACCAGAACAATGAACAAAATCGCCAGCCATCTGGCCCCTGAGCGCAGCGCAATCGAGCAGCGTCTGCGTGAGGAATTGGCGGCCTGTTACCGCCTGATTGCGCACTTTCGCATGACCGATTTGATCTTCACCCACATCTCGGTGCGCATTCCGGGGCCGGAACATCACTTTCTGATCAACCCTTACGGGCTGATGTTCGACGAGATCACCGCGTCCAAACTGGTCAAGATCGACCTCGATGGCCACGCCGTGGAGCCGTCGCCGTACCCGGTCAACCCGGCCGGTTTCGTGATTCACAGCGCCATCCACGGCGCGCGGGAAGATGCGCAATGCGTGCTGCACACCCACACCAGATCCGGGTGCGCGGTGGCGGCGTTGAAGTGTGGGTTGTTGCCGGTGAGCCAGATTTCCATGGAGTTCCATGGCCGGGTTGCCTACCACGACTACGAAGGAGTCGCGCTGGACCTGAGCGAGCAAGAGCGCCTGGTTCAGGATATCGGCGATAAGCCGGTGCTGATGCTGCGCAATCATGGATTGCTGACCGTCGGCGAGACGGTGAGCCAGGCGTTCCTGCGCATGTACTACCTGGAGAAGGCCTGTGAAATCCAGTTGGCGGCCATGGCTGCCGGAGAACTGGTGCTGCCATCGGCTGAGGTTTGCGCGCACACCGAACGCCAGTTCAATGATCCGGGGCGACCGCTGGAGGAGGGAGAGCTGAATGACCCGGATGCCATGCAATTGGCCTGGGCGGCGTTGTTGCGAATGCTGGAGCGCATTGCACCGGATTATCGCGACTGATCTCGATTTTTCGGTTGCTCAGACTGACCCCTTCGCGAGCAAGCCCGCTCCCACAGTTGATCCGGGGTTGCCGCAAATTCTGTGTACGACGCAAATCCCCTGTGGGAGCGGGCTTGCTCGCGAAGGGCACAGCACGGTCTATCAGACTGGCAGATGACTGGAGGTATTGCCCGCTCTTGCTGTACAGTCGTTCAGCCCGCCGCTTACCCGTGCGGGCTTTAACGATTGAACCTAAGGAGCGTGTCGCCCATGAATCAGGAAGCCCGTTTTTCCCGAATGGAACCGGAGTTGCGCAAAGCCAACCTGATCGAGGCGACGCTGGTGTGCCTCAAGCGTCACGGCTTCCAGGGCGCGTCGATCCGCAAGATTTCCGCCGAGGCCGGGGTCTCGGTAGGGCTGATCAGCCATCACTACTCCGGCAAGGATGAGCTGGTGGCCGAGGCCTACATGGCGATTACCGGGCGGGTCATGACCCTGCTGCGCGACGCCATGGAGCAAGCCGCGCCGAATGCCCGGGAGCGCTTGTCGGCATTTTTTCGCGGGTCGTTTTCCGCCGAACTGCTCGATCCGCAGCTGATCGATGCGTGGCTGGCGTTCTGGGGCGCGGTGAAAACCGCCGAGGCCATCAACCAGGCCCACGATCATTCCTATGGCGAGTATCGCGGCATCCTGCGCAAGGTGCTGGCGCAACTGGCCCAGGAGGAGGGCTGGGAAAGTTTCGACGCCGACCTTGCCGCCATCAGCCTCAGCGCATTGCTCGACGGCTTGTGGCTGGAGTCCGGGCTGAACCCCGGCACCTTCACCCCGGAGCAGGGCATCCAGATTTGCGAGGCCTGGGTCGATGGCTTGCAGGCCGGTGGTCGCCAGCGTTTTCGCCTGCAGACGAGCGACTGTTGATCAGTCGTTCAGCAATGGATACTCTCTGGCGCCGATGCAGGAAAACACTCTAATAAGAAACTGGCCTTCGGGCCTGAGCCGGACACCAAGCGATGACTCCTCGGGTATTGATCGTCGATGACGATCCGCTGATTCGCGATCTGCTGCACGCCTACCTGTCCCAGGAAGGCTACGACGTCCATTGCGCCGCCACGGCGGAACTGGCGGAAACCTTCCTGGCCAGCCAGACCGTGGACCTGGTGATGCTCGACATCCGCCTGCCGGGCAAGGACGGCCTGACCCTGACCCGCGAGCTGCGGGTGCGCTCGGAAGTCGGGATCATCCTGATCACCGGGCGCAACGACGAAATCGACCGCATCGTCGGCCTCGAATGCGGCGCCGATGACTACGTGATCAAACCCCTCAATCCAAGGGAACTGGTGTCCCGGGCGAAAAACCTGATTCGCCGGGTACGTCATGCGCAAACGCCAGCGCCTGCCGTCGCGGTGGCCAAGCCGGTCAAGCAATTCGCCGACTGGGCGCTGGACACCGACCGCCGCCGGCTGATCGATTCGTCCGGCAGTGAAACGCTGTTGACCCACGGCGAATACCAGTTGCTCAGCGTGTTCCTGCGCAACAGCGGCCACACCCTCAGCCGCGACCAGTTGATGGACCAGATCCGCAACCGCGAATGGGTGCCCAACGACCGCTCCATCGACGTGCTGGTCGGGCGCCTGCGCCGCAAGCTGCACGACGATCCGGCCGAACCCCAGTTGATCATCACCATTCACGGCGCCGGTTACCTGTTCACCGCCGGTGTGGCGGCCTGAACTTGATGAGGCGTTGGCTTTGGCTGCTGGCGGTGTTTGTGGCCGGCCATGCCGTCGCGGCGGACAAGGTTCGCTATTGCGATTACCCGGTGTACCCGCCGATCTCCTGGAGTGACGGCAAGCAGGTGCGCGGACTGGCGCCCAGCGTGGTGAAGCACTTGTTCGGCCAGTTGGGGTATGAGGTCGAGATGGTCGTGCTGGGCAACTGGAAACGCTGCCTGCTGGACGCCGCCGAAGGCCGGGTCGATGTGGTGCTGGCCTACAGTTCCGCGCAACGGGAACAGAGCATGCTGTTCTCGACGGTGCCGGTATTGCGTGAAGAAGTGGCGCTGTTCATCAATCGTCAGCACCCGGTGAAATTCGAACAGCTGGACGACCTGGCCCATTACCGTGGCGGCCTGTTGTTCGGCGAGAGCTACGGCGTGGCGTTCGATCGCATGGTCGCGCGCTACAACAACATCGAATGGGTCTCCGACAGCCACCAGAACTTCGGCAAGCTGATTCGCGGGCGCATCGATTTCATCACCCAGGAGCGGCGCACCGGCCAGTTGTACGTGGAAAATCTGCCCGGCGGCCAGGACATCGTCGCCTTGCCCAAGGCGTTGAGCGTGGACTACCTGCGGGTCGCCGTGTCACGGCGCTCGCCATTGGCCAATCGCATGCCCGAGATCAACGCGCTGTTGCAGCGCATGGTCGATGCTGGTGACATCGAGCGCTGGCTCAACGAAAGCGAAGTGACCTACCGCGACATGATCAACCTGCCGGCGGATACGCAATGATTCGCGCCCGTCCCGGTGGACTGCTGCGACGGCTGCTGCTGTTCATTCTGTTGTTCAGCCTGTGCTTCACCGTGCTGGCCAGCAGCGTGCAACTGTACATCGAGTATCGACGGGAAATGCGCGACATCGATTCACGCATGGAGCTGATCCGCGCCGGCTACCTGGCCAGCCTGGAACGCAGCCTCTGGGACTTGAACCAGGAACAGCTGAACGTACAGTTGCGCGGCCTGGTGGACTTCTCCGACGTCGCCCGGGTGCACTTGACCAGCGCCGATTTCGACCTGGTGCAGGGCAACCCCGAGCCGGTCGGGCCGTTGCGCATCGAGCGGTTCGCCCTGGACTATCAACCGCCGTCCGGTCCGTTGCGCAACCTTGGCGAACTGGAAGTCAGCACGGATCTGGGGGCGGTGTACCAGCGTCTCTACGCCACCGGTTTGACCAGCCTGTTGTGGATGGCGGTGTTTCTCTGCGGCCTGGCCGTTGCGCTGTCGGGATTGTTTTATCGACTGGTGACCCGGCACCTGAAAGTCATGGCCGAGTTTGCCCGGCGCATCGCCTCCGGTGAATGGCAAGAACCCTTGCACCTGGACAAGCGCCGCGGCAATGACGAAATCGATACCGTGGCCCACGCACTGGATGACATGCGCCGGTCGATCCTGCGGGACATCCAGCGCCGGGAAAGCGATCGCCTGGCCTTGCAGGACAACCGTGACGAACTGCTGAAAATGGTCGAGCGCCGTACCGCCAGCCTGATGCGGGCCAAGGATGAAGCGGAAGCGGCCAACCTCGCCAAATCGCGGTTTCTGGCGACCATGAGCCACGAACTGCGCACGCCCCTCAATGGCATCCTCGGCATGGCCGAACTGTTGCGCGGCGCACGTCTGGATGCACAGGACGGCAAACGTCTGGATGCCTTGCACAAGGCCGGCGAAGGCTTGCTGACTATCCTCAACGAAGTGCTGTATTTCGCCAGGCTGGAGGAGGGCGTCAGCCATCCTGAACCGGTGGATTTCTCGCTGCGCCAGTTGCTCGACGAGGTGCTGACATTGTTGGAGCCGCGAGCGCTGAACAACGACACGATCCTGAGTTGCCGCGTTGATCAGCGGATTGCCGAGTATCACCACGGCGCCGAGCAGTTCCTGCGTCAAGTGCTGAGCAACCTGCTGGCCAACGCGATCAAGTTCACCGAAGGCGGCGAAGTCAGCGTCGAGGTGGCGCTGCTCGCTGAAACCGGCGAACAGGCCGGGCAGCGCTTGCGGGTCAGTGTCACGGACGACGGCATCGGCATTGCTCCGGCGATGCAGGCGAAGATTTTCGAGCGCTTCACCCAGGCCAGCGAAGAAGTCGCGCAGCGTTTTGGGGGCACCGGTTTGGGATTGGCGATCTGCAAACATCTGGTGGAGCAGATGGGCGGCTGCATCGGCGTGGACAGTGAAGTGGGGCGCGGCAGTTGCTTCTGGTTCGAGCTTTGCCTGCAGCCGGCCAGCGCTGTGGTGGCAGTCGCGCCGGTTCGCGCGGTAGGACCGGTCCTGAATATCCTGGTGGTCGAAGACGTGGCGCTCAACCGCGAGGTGGCCATGGGCTTGCTGCAACGGGACGGCCACCGAGTGTGGCTGGCTGAAGAGGCGCAACAGGCGCTGGAGCACTGTGCAGCGCAGGCTTTCGATCTGTTGCTGCTGGACGTTCATCTGCCGGGCATCAGCGGTGTCGAGTTATGCCGACAGATCCGCCACGGCGACGGGCCGAACCGCCATACCCGCATTTTCGCCCTGACCGCCAGCGTACAGCCGGCACTGGTGCGCGGTTATCTGGAGGCCGGCATGGACGGCATCCTGGCCAAACCCTTGAAGCTGGATAACCTGCGCCAGGTACTGGAGGGGCACACACCCGTCGCCGACTCGCTTGTGCATGACGAGACGATGGACTGGTCGCTGTTGCAGACCCATCGCAACTTGCTCGGCGAGCAAAAAGTCCAGGGCCTGCTGGCGGTGCTGCGCGACTCGATTCTTCAGCACCGCGATGCGCTGCATGAAGCCATTGCCGCCGACGACTGCACAGAGGTCGCGCAACTGGCTCACCGTCTGGCCGGCAGCTGTGATTCGCTGGGTTTTCGTTCGCTGGCCACGACGCTGAGGGCGCTGGAGACTTCGGCCCTGGTCAACGATGAATCGGCGATCCACCGCATGACCACCACGCTGGATGAAAAATTGCAGCACGCGCTGACCACCCTGAAAGGCCTGTTGCAGAGCTGACGTACAAGTTTGTTACGACTTTCTACAACTTCGATCTTTACGGTCAACGCGAACTTACATGGCTTTCCAATAATCGACGCAACCGCCGCAGCGCGGTCTTCGAAGCTTATTGGAGATAATAATAATGAATTGCCGTAAAGCTGATCCCACCCTGCGCCGTGACGTCCTGTCGCGCGCTGTACACCTCACTGACTGCTGAGGTGCCGACATGAACGAAAACACTGAGCGCAGCACTGATCAAAAAGGCATTCAGCTGACCCGTGCCCTGAAAAGCCGGCACATCTTCATGCTGTCCCTGGGCGGCGTCATCGGCACCGGGCTGTTCATGGGCTCCGGGGTGACCATCAACCAGGGCGGCCCGGTGGGGGCGATCCTGGCTTACCTGGTCGCGGGTTTCCTGATGTACCTGGTAATGGTCTGCCTGGGCGAACTGTCGGTACAGATGCCGGTGTCCGGGTCGTTCCAGACCCATGCCACGAAATACATCGGCCCGGCCACCGGGTTCATGATCGGTTGGGTGTACTGGATGAGCTGGGCCACCACTGTCGGTCTGGAGTTCACCGCCGCCGGCATGCTGATGACGCGCTGGTTCCCGCATGTGCCGATCTGGTACTGGTCGGCGCTGTTCGTGGTGGTGCTGTTCGGCATCAACGCCCTGGCGACCCGCGCATTCGGTGAAGCCGAATACTGGTTCTCGGGGATCAAGGTCGCGGCGATTCTCGGTTTCATCGTGGTCGGCGTGCTGGTGATCTTCGGCGTGATGCCCCTGAGCAGCGGCGCACCCGCGCCGATGGCGACCAACCTGATCGGCGATTCGCTGTTCCCCAACGGCCTGTCAGCCGTGTTCGCGGTGATGATGACCGTGGTCTATGCGTTCCAGGGTTGCGAGATCATGGGCGTGGCCGCCGGTGAAACCGATCAGCCGGAAAAGAGCATTCCCCGCGCCGTGCGCAACGTGGTGTTCCGCGTGCTGATCTTCTACGTGCTGGCGATTGTCGTGCTGTCGGCCATCGTGCCATGGCAGCAGGCGGGGCTGATGGAAAGTCCGTTCGTGCAGGTGTTCGACATGGTCGGCATTCCCTACGCTGCCGACCTGATGAACTTCGTGATCCTTACCGCGATCCTGTCGGTGGGCAACTCCGGCCTGTATGCCTCGACGCGCATCCTGTGGGCGATGTCGAAAACCGGCATGGCACCGAAAAGCCTGTCGCCATTGAGCAAGCGTGGGGTGCCGTTGCGTGCCTTGAGCATCACCTTGTGCTTCGCGCTGGTGTCGTTGATGACCAGCTTCGTCGCCGCCGATACCTTGTTCATGGTGCTGATGGCCGTGAGCGGCATGTCCGGCACCGTGACCTGGATTGTCATCGCGCTGGCGCAGTACAAGTTCCGCAAGGCGTACTTGCGTGACGGCGGCAAACTCAGCGACCTGAAGTACCGCGCACCCTGGTTCCCGGTATTGCCGTTGATGTGCATCACACTGTGCTGCTCGCTGTTCGTGTTCCTGGCCCTGGATGAAACCCAGCGTCCGTCGCTGTATTGGGGCTTTGGATTCATTGCGCTGTGCTATGGCGCGTACTTCCTGGTTCATCGCAAGCGTCAGGCGGTGTTGGCGCCGGGCCTGCCGACCGTTTAATTCCTTCTGCCAAGTACTTTCCCTGTGGGAGCGGGCTTGCCCGCGATAGCGGTGGGTCAACCAGCAACCAGCTGACTGTCCCGGCGCCATCGCGGGCAAGCCCGCTCCCACAGTGTTTTGTGGCGTACACGGCATTTGCGAACACTGAAGTGCCCCGTAGGAGCGAGCTTGCTCGCGATGGACGTTAACGAAGACGTGCACTGTCTGATTGAAGGCGGCGTGCTTGAAATTTTCGCGAGCAGGCTCGCTCCTACGGTTTTTTGTGGCGTACACGGCATTTGCGAACACTGAAGTGCCCTGTAGGAGCGAGCTTGCTCGCGATGGACGTTAACGAACACATGCACTGCCTGATTGAACGCGGTGCGCTTGAAATTTTCGCGAGCAGGCTCGCCCCTACAGTGCTTTGTGGCGTACACGGCATTTGCGAACACTGAAGTGCCCTGTAGGAGCGAGCTTGCTCGCGAAGGACGTTAACGAACACATGCACTGCCTGATTGAACGCGGTGCGCTTGAAATTTTCGCGAGCAGGCTCGCCCCTACAG
>NZ_JBGLYV010000054.1:0-43780 GCF_047304225.1 Pseudomonas sp. Pseusp3
GCCCCCGACACACCCCGCACTCAAAACCCCGCCACAACGACACACCGCAGATACACCCCATTGATGAAATACGCCTGCCGATCGGCCACGCCGATCAATGCGCTCAACTCACGGGGCATGCCGTTGCCCCGCCTCCCTGACCTGAAAGAGATCAACGTCCATGAGCACCTCCATTTCTTCGGCCGTCAAAGGCCTGCACCTGAACCTCGACCGTGCCGGCGACTGGGTTGCCCCCCTGGCGTTGCGAGTGTTCCTCGCCTGGGAATTCTTCGAGTCGGGCCTTGAGAAATTCAACGGCCAGAACTGGTTCGCCGATATCCAGAACCGCTTCCCGTTTCCGTTCGACCACATTCCCGCGACGCTGAACTGGGAGCTGTCGATGTGGGCCGAACTGATCTTTTCCATGACTTTGCTGCTGGGCCTGGGCACGCGTTTTTCGGCGTTGAGCCTGATGGTCGTGACCCTCGTCGCAACTGCCGCCATCCATTGGCCCGCCGACTGGCACACCCTGAGTGAACTTGCCCAGGGCTATGCCATCAGCAACAAGGGTTACGGCAACTTCAAACTGCCATTGATCTACCTTGTGGCCTTCACACCGCTGCTGCTGTCGGGTGCCGGCAAGCTCAGCATCGATGCGCTGCTGACCCGTTTCTTCTGGCGGCGCTGAAACGAAACCTGCAACGCGGACAAAAAAAGTAACGCAATACCTGTAGGAGCCGGCTTGCCGGCGATGGTCGTTAACGATAACGCGGGTGAACTGGGCAAACGCAGCGCACTTGAGTCCATCGCCGGCAAGCCGGCTCCTACAGGGGACCGTGCCGAAACTAACGAATCAGTTCCTCCAGCCCGGTCTCTTCGGCCAGCTTCGGATGCGCACTACGCTCGTGCACATGGGCTTGAGGTGTGCGATCAATCAACAGGCTCAGCAGTTCCGGGCGGCTGTAGTGGCCGCGCGAATCCATCATGCGTTTGCGCTTGTCGATCAGGCTCATGTCGAGGTCGGCGATCACCTCGCCCTCACCTTCCAGCAACGAGCCCAGCACCGTGCCATCCGGGCTGATGATCGCGGTATAGCAACCGCCGGAGATCGGGCCGATGGCGCAACCGGTATCGGCCATGATCTGCGCCTGTTGCTCGGGGTACAACCATGCCGTGGAGTTGACCACGAAGCACGCTGCCTCCAGGGCATGCTGGCGAATGCTGACTTCCATTTGCGCGGCGAACAGGGGACCGGCAAACGACCCCGGGTACATCGCCGCATGGATCTGCTCGCCATCGGCCATCAAGGCATAACGGGCCAGCGGGTTGTAATGCTCCCAGCAGGCCAATTGACCGATGCGCCCTACCGCGCTGTCGACGGCCCGCAGGCCGGAGCCGTCGCCCATGCCCCAGATCATGCGTTCGTGGTAGGTCGGGGAAATCTTGCGACGATGCTGGATCAGCGAGCCGTCGGCATCGAACAACAACTGCGTGTTGTACAGCGTGCCGCCATCGCGCTCGTTGACGCCAATGGACACGACCATGCCGGCTTGCCTGGCCGCAGCGCCGATGGCATCGGTGGCAGCTGAGGGCACGGTGACCGCCTGATCCAGCAGCTTGAGGTGCTCGGCGGCCATTTCGAACGGCGACTGCACGTAGGAAAAGTACGGGTAGTACGGCACGACGGTTTCCGGGAACACAGCGAATTGCACGCCCTGTTCGCCGAGTTCGAGAATCTTCTGCACCACTTTGTCGACGGTGCCTTCTCGGCTGTAAAGAACGGGGCTGATTTGTACGGCGGCGGCTTTGACGAGGCTCATGGCGGTGATCTCACTGAAGGAAAGGTTTCAACGAGATAAAGATTACGACAATAATACAAAGGCATGAATGTCGTATGCACCACCTTTTAGGACATCACGAAGATCACCCCCGACTGGCACGCTGAATCACCTGCGGCGGCTGTCCGAAAGCACGTATAAAAGCGCGGCGCATGCGTTCCCGATCACCAAAACCAGTGGCTGTCGCCACTGCATCGATGGAGTGCCGCCCGCTTTCCATCATCAACCGGGCCGACTCGACCCGCAGGTTTTCGATGGCCTTGGCCGGAGACTGGCCGGTTTCGGCATGAAACACCCGGCTGAATTGCCGAGGGCTGAGATTGGCCGCGCTGGCCAGTTCCTCGACCGTCAGCGCCGACTTGAGATTCTGCTTGGCGTAGTTCAGCGCGGCCTGTATCCGGTCGGTCCTGGGGGCCAGTTCCAGCATCACCGAAAACTGCGACTGCCCGCCGGAACGCCGGTGGTACACCACCAATTGCCGCGCCACCTTGCGGGCAACCTCGGCGCCCAGATCCATCTCCACCAGCGCCAATGCCAGGTCCACGCACGCGCTCATGCCCGCTGCCGTCCACAGGTGGCCATCGTTGATGAAGATCCGGTCTTCCTCGACCTTCACGTTCGGGTACGCCTTGCGAAAGGCCGGTACATGCGCCCAGTGGGTGGTCGCCCGCCGACCGTCGAGCAAACCGGCCTCCGCCAATGCATTCGCCCCCGTGCAAATCGAGCCCAGACGCCGGGTGCCGTGACTGGCGCGGCGCAAAAACGCCAACATGCCCGGTGTGGTCGGGCGGATCAGGTTGTCGCCCATGACCAGCAGCGTATCGAACGAACGCTGGTCGAACGCTTCGGTCTGCACACCGAAACCGGCGGACGTCTGCACCAGGCCACCCGGCTCGGACAATAAGGCAATGCTGTACAACGGCTCATCTGCGGCGTTGTTGGCCAACTCGAAGGCGGCACACATGGCCAGCCCCAGAACCTGAAAACCGGGGTAAACAATCAGTCCGATCTGGTGCATGGCGCAATGACCCTAAACGTGGCATGCCTGACAATCAGGCCAGAATTTGCACTCTAACCCGAACAGCTCGCAGCGGAAATCAGGGTGACGCCGGCCGGCATCACATCCGACAGCGCATGTGGCCGCTGTCGGATGAACAGGCGTGACTCTTACCGTGCCGACATCGTGCGGCAGGTCGACGGCGAGGCCGGCGTTGATCGGCGGCCTACTTCACCAGCCTGGTTTCCCTGGACGGCCGATAGCCAAAATAAGAGCTGTAGCACTTGCTGAAATGGCTGGGAGAAACGAAACCACAGGCGACCGAGACCTCGACGATGGTCAGCGTGGTGTGCTGCAGCAAGCGCCGCGCTTCGGTGATGCGCAGGTCCATGTAATAGCGTTGCGGCGTGGTGCCCAACTGCTCCTTGAACAGACGCTCGATCTGCCGGCGAGAGCGCCCTGCGTAGAGGCAGAGCGTTTCCATTTCCAGCGGTTCCTCCAGATTGGCGTCCATCAGGTTGACCACCTCTCTGAGCGGACCACTGACCGAGACATTCAGCGACGGCTTGATGCGCCGGTAGCGTGAGGCTTCAAACGCCAGAATGTCT
This sequence comes from Pseudomonas sp. Pseusp3, assembly GCF_047304225.1. Classification (NCBI taxonomy): domain Bacteria; kingdom Pseudomonadati; phylum Pseudomonadota; class Gammaproteobacteria; order Pseudomonadales; family Pseudomonadaceae; genus Pseudomonas; species Pseudomonas sp. Pseusp3. Next base: position 3,423 of record NZ_JBGLYV010000054.1, read on the forward strand.
TCGATGCCATCGGTCAGCGCCTTGTCGTACAGCCCCCTGATCCACTCCAGGGCCATATAGAACGTACCCGTCGGGCTCGACGCTGTCAGGCGGTCACGATCCACCACGTAGGCTTCGCTGGTCACCTGGGTCAGCTTGGCAATTTCCGCCAGTGCCGGGCGGTGTTCCGGGTGAATCGCACAGCGATAACCCTCGAGCAAACCGGCGCGTCCGAGAAACCACGCGCCGTTCCACACGCCAGCCAGGGTAACGCCCTGCTGCGCCGCGTCTTGCAGCAGGTTGATCAATGCCTCGTCGGCGTGCAGATGGGTGCGGTATCCGCCACAGACCACCAGCAGGTCCAGGTTCTGTATCTCGGCATGGCTCAGGCAGGCGTCGGGACGGATGACCAGCCCCAGATCGCTGATCACCTCTGCGTCCTTCAGGCCGAAGGTTTTCGTTGAAAACAGCTCCGGCCGCAACAGGTTGGCCGTCACGACCGTATCCAGCGCCTGGGTAAACGCCGGCAGCGAGAAATGCTCGAGCAACAGGAAACCTGCACGCGCCTGCAGAACGGATTGGCCTTCATGCTCCTTGAGGAAGCGAAGGTTCTTGCCTTTCATCGCTCCGCTGAACTGACGTCGCTCTACCAACGCTCGCCTCGCTTCGTCCTGTCGACGAACCTGTGAAATAACGCTTTGATACCTGTCACTCCCGACCTGGAAACCTGTATCCCCTGGCGCCGATCATTCGGCGCCTGCACTGTTTACGCAAGTTGAAAGCCTTGGGCAAGCCAGTCTTTTGCCCTTAAACCAGTTTGCGCGGGGAATGGCAATCGCCACCGAGATCACAGCCACCTGACGAACCGCCTCGCACCGAAGCGAACCTGGGTCGATACTGCACGGGCCTCCCCCTTCGCCAAGGAAAGGAACATGCCGCTGACTCTTTATTTCCATCCGCTCTCGTCGTTCTGCCACAAAGCGCTGATCGCTCTCTATGAACTGGATATCGAGTTTGAAAAAAGGATCATCGACCTGGGCAACGAGGCTGACCGGGCTGAGCTGCAAGCACTTTGGCCACTCTGCAAATTTCCGGTGATCCGCGATCACGACCGCCAACGGAACGTAGCCGAGTCGAGTGTGATCATCGAGTACCTGGACCACCACCAGGCCGGCCACCTGTGCCTGATTCCTGAAGATTGGGATGCCGCGCTGGAAGTACGCCTGTGGGATCGTTTTTTCGACCTGCACGTCCAGGTGCCGATGCAGAAGATCGTCGCTGACCGAATGAACGCCTCCAACGGCGACCTGACCCGCGAACGCGCCGCGCTGACAACGGCGTACGGCATGCTTGAACATCAGTTGAGCGCAAACGCCTGGGCCGCCAGCCCGGCATTCAGCATGGCCGACTGTGCCGCTGCTCCGGCGCTGTTCTATGCCAGCACCCTCGTGCCGTTTCCCGACGATCATCATCGCTTGAGTGCTTATTTCGACAGGTTGATCCAGTGGCCCTCGGTCAAACGGGTGATCGACGAGGCAAGGCCGTACTTTTCCATGTACCCGTTCGCCGAGGCCATTCCACAACGGTTTCGGTAGTGATGATTGGGAGCCGAAAACGAAAAATCCCCGTGATCCATCAGGAAATCGATCACGGGGATCAGTAAGCAATGCTTGTGTCTGATCAGGCCGGAACGCCCAGGATGATGTGGGAAGCCTTGATCACGGCCGTGGCGCTGACGCCGGTTGCCAGACCCAGCTCTGCCACAGCATCGCGGGTGACGATCGAATAGACCTTCGAACCGCCGGCCAGCTCGATGACCACCTCTGCGTTGACCGCACCATCGGTAACGCTCAGTACCTTGCCTTCCAGGCAGTTACGCGCCGACAGGCGAATGTCGCTCGATTCGGTCATCAACATCACCCACGGCGCCTTGATCAGCGCGACGGCTTCTTTGCCGACGGCGATGCCGAGGCTCTTGATGCTTTCCATGGTGACGACGGCAACCAGTTGCTCTCCGCCCGCCAGGGTCAGAACCACTTCGGCGTTGACCGCGCCTGGCTGGACCTGACTGACTTTGCCTTTGAATACGTTGCGTGCACTGACTTTCATGTGAGGCGTCCTTTTCTTGACTTTGAAGTTAGGAAACGACGGGGATCATCAGTGTAAGCGCTATGTAGAAACAACTACAGCGCTGCGCTGGTTCAGTGACGGATGGCCAGATCAGCTGAAAAGTCTTGATGAAACGCGCCGAAAGGACACCCGTGAGCCTTGGCTGGACGCTGACTGGCAAGGGAACATCAGGGAAATGGACAACGGACGCAAAAAACCAGCGAATCAGCGAATCAGAACCGCCGACGAAGTGTTATCTGATTATGCAGGAAGAAAATGGCAGGGGCGGCTGGATTCGAACCAACGCATGGCAGGATCAAAACCTGCTGCCTTACCGCTTGGCGACGCCCCTGTATCTGTTGCGATGAGTGCCTGGCACTCGCTTACTTGAGTGGCAACAAGACCTGTTGCCTGCTTGCGCGAGAGGCTCCGTGAGGGCCTGTGCAAGAGTGGGCGCAAATTTACCAACTTTTGCCTCGTCTGGGAAGCCCCAACACAATATTTTGTTTTTTAAAACAGATGCTTAGTGCTGAGCCGAATCGCGGCGAACGGTCGGCACACATTCAGCCCGACCAGGTCTGCTACGCTTTTCTCGAATGGAATCAGGAATCGTCAGCGCAACACCCTTCCCCTTGCAATCTGAGGGCGCCAAATGTGAAAGGCAAATTAATGGGTACCGCTGCAACCCTCCTGGTGGTCGGGGCGGCGATTTATGGATTGAACACCTGGGATCACATCCAGAGTCAGCGACAGGAAGCGGTCTGCAAGACCGCCCGGGAGCATCTCGACAGGCTGCAAATCCAGGCGCGGGCGCTGGCCTCCGGGTTGACGGTCGAAGCCTATGCCGAAGCCGAAAAAGCCGAGGCAGGCCAGTTGGTCCTGGCACTCGATACCGCCAGGAATGAAGCCGAGGTCGATGCCGTCATCGACAAGCACTCCGCGACTATCGAAGCGCAGATAACCGCCGAGGACGCCGAGGTCCAGTCCCGGGGCGAGCAACCCTTCCTCGGTCAGGAACTCAAGAAGCAACGCATCCCCACCGATGTCAAACAGGAATTCAAACGGGCTGAAAAAGCCGTCGCCGACTCCTGTGAATAATGTCGACCGCTAGCTCCGGGTTTGTCGCCAGCGTCTAGACTTCAGCAAAAGCAGCTTGCAACCAGACTCCGCGTTAACAACAAAAATCCTGCAAAAAACGAGGGGGTCTCGACCTTGAAAACATCAACCCTCTGCGCCATGGCGTGCCTGCTGGTGTCGGCCGCGGTGTCTGCCAACTGCGTCATTCCGGTCCTCGAAATGGACTTCACACGGTCTGCGATGGAAGCCCTGAAAAAAATCGGTATCGACGACGCGTGCATCATCGCCGCTTCCAGCCCTGCTGCGTTCACCTACTGCCGGGAAGGATCGATGACTCTCTGGAAGTACCAGGCACTGGACCTGGAACAAATGGCCGCGACGCACAGTGATGCGCAGCAGCCCTCGACGGTCTACCAAGCCATTTCTGTCCTGGAGTTCGGGAGCGCGGCCTGTGAACACGAGAACAGCCTGGCCGCCGCTAAAAAGCCGGCAACCATACGCTGGCTGATCCTCGGCCTGATGGCCATTTCACTGCTGACGGGATTGGGTTACACCTGGCGGGCCATTCTGCAGCGCCGCCAAAACGCCACCGCGTACTCGCAACCCCATGAACAAGCGTCGAACGAATTGCAGGCCACTGCACATACAAAAGCCCTGGCAGCGTTTGGTCTGGCAGTTGCCGTGGCATACATCTACTTCAACTACGCCGGGTTTTGAACAACAGGTGAGCGCACCGTTGCGGGGCGCTCACCGGTCACTCAGTGCGGCGCGCGCGGGATGGTCTTGAGCAGGTCTTCGGGGCTGATGTGCCCCACCACGCTGCCCGGCTGCGGCATATCGAGGATGTGGCCCTTCATCTTGCCGATGATGTGCATCTCGCAAGGCTTGCAGTCGAACTTCAACGTCAGCACTTCATCGCCGTGGATCAGTTGCATTGGCGCAACCTTGGTGCGCACGCCGGTCACGCCCTTGGCCTGTTTCGGGCACAGGTTGAAGGAGAACCGCAGGCAGTGCTTGGTGATCATCACCGGCACCTCGCCGGCTTCCTCGTGGGCCTCGTAGGCCGCGTCGATCAGCTTGACGCCATGGCGGTGATAGAAGTCGCGGGCCTTCTGGTTGTAGACGTTGGCCAGGAACGACAGGTGCGATTCCGGGTACACCGGCGGCGGAGTGGTTTCGGCCTTGCGGCTGCCACGGGGATGGGCGGCGATCCGCGCTTCGGTCAAGGCATCGATCACTTCACGGCGCAAGGCCTTGAGCTGCGAGTTCGGGATGAAGTACGCCTGCGGCGCGTCCAGCTTGATGTCGATGGCGTGGTACTGCGTGGTGCCCAGTTGGCCGAGCAGATCCTGCAATTGCTCCAGCGCCTGTTCCGGCTTGTTGGCGGCGCCGAACGGGCCATTCAGGGTAACGCTGGCGCTGATGCCTTCTTCGCTGGTAGCTGTCAGTTCCAGCTGCTCTTCACGCAGGCGCGCAACCCAGCGCAAGGCCACGCGACGCTCGGCGGAGGTCTTTTGCAGCGCCTGTTGCCAGTTGTGATCGAGATTGCGATTCAGCGGATGGTTGGGGCGCAGCTTGTACATCCCCTCCGGCATCTCATTGGGCTCGACGCGATAGCGATAACGCTTCTCGCCGTCCTCCTCGAACTCGCCTTTCGGTTCGGCGATGTTGGCGCGGAAACCCACCACTTCACGCTTGACCAGCACGTTGAGGCCGTCGCCATTGGACAGCGGCTCATGGGTCACGACCTGCATGTCACGCTTGGCGACTTTCTCGACCACACCCACCGGCAAACCGGTGAAGGTCGGCGAGTCAAACGCACCGATATCGATCTTGCGGTCAGTGACGAAGTAATCGGTGCTGCCACGGTGGAAGGTTTTTTCCGGGTCGGGCAGGAAGAAGTGCGCGGTGCGCCCACTGGAGGCACGGGCCAGGTCCGGGCGGTCTTCGAGCACGGCGTCGAGGCGCTGGCGGTAGTAGGCGGTGATGTTTTTCACATAGCCCATGTCCTTGTAGCGGCCCTCGATCTTGAACGAACGCACGCCGGCCTCGACCAGTGCGCGGATGTTGGCGCTCTGGTTGTTGTCCTTCATCGAGAGCAGGTGCTTTTCGTAAGCGATCACGCCACCCTTTTCATCCTTGAGGGTGTACGGCAGACGGCAGGCCTGGGAACAATCGCCACGGTTGGCGCTGCGCCCGGTTTGCGCGTGGGAAATGTTGCACTGGCCGGAAAACGCCACGCACAACGCGCCATGGATAAAGAACTCGATGGCCGCGTCGGTTTCGTCGGCGATGGCACGGATCTCTTTGAGGTTGAGCTCGCGGGCCAGCACCAGTTGCGAGAAACCGGCCTGGTCGAGGAACTTCGCCCGCTCCAGCGTGCGGATGTCCGTCTGGGTACTGGCGTGCAGTTCGATCGGCGGAATGTCCAGCTCCATCACACCCAGGTCCTGGACGATCAGCGCATCGACGCCGGCGTCGTACAACTGGTGGATCAGCTGGCGGGCCGGTTCCAGTTCGTTGTCATGCAGGATCGTGTTGATGGTGGTGAACACGCGCGCATGGTAGCGACGGGCGAACTCCACCAATTGGGCGATATCGCTCACTTCGTTGCAGGCGTTGTGGCGGGCGCCGAAGCTCGGGCCACCGATGTACACGGCATCGGCACCATGCAGGATAGCCTCGCGGGCGATGGCGACATCGCGGGCAGGGCTGAGCAATTCCAGGTGATGTTTGGGCAAAGACATAGTTTTTTTAGTCAGGCTTGTCACGGTCGAGGCGTGCATTGTAGCGGCGAAACGCCTGACCGGCACCCGTGCGCTGCCAGGTGGTGTTTTGGCAGAGCTGGACGCGTACCCAAATTCTGGATTCGACAAATGCCCAGTGTGGGAGCGGGCTTGCTCGCGAAGAGGGCGTGTCAGGCAACATTGATTTCGACTGACCCACCGCCTTCGCGAGCAAGCCCGCTCCCACAAGGTTTTGTGTGTTGCTTCGATCAGGCCTTGGCAGCCATCGCGGTCACTTCCACGCGCATGCCTTCCACCGCCAACGAGGCAACCCCGACGGCAGCGCGCACCGGCCATGGTTTGGCGAAGTAACGCTTGTAGACTTCGTTGAACGCGGCGCGGTCGGCCATGTCGGTGAGGTAGATGGTCAGATGCATCACGCGGTCCATGGAACTGCCGGCACGTTCCAGCGCAACCTTCAGCGCTTGCAGGGTGCATTCGCTTTGCAGGGTGATGTCGCCCAGTTCCAGGCTGCCGTCGGCGCGGGTCGGGATCTGGGTCGAGACCAGCACACCGCCGAAACCGACGACATCGGAAGAAATCGAATCCGCATCAGGATCGGGCGTAAAGGTCAGGTCGTGATTTGCCATGAGATCTCTCTTGCTTGAAGTGGTGAGGCTGGCGCCTTTTGCGCGGCCAGTCTACAGGGCCGTTGGCGGCACGTCGCTAATCCGCACCGGACGGTTGCTGGTGACCGGTGGCCTGGCGGTACTGGCGCGGGGTGAAGCCGGTCAATGCCTTGAACTGCCGGGTGAACGCGCTGTGGTCGGTATAGCCGCATTGCAGGGCGACTTCGGTGATCGGCAGGTCCGTGTGGAGCAGTCGATGCGCGTGCTCCAGGCGAACCTTCTGGATCATTTGCCGTGGCGTCAAATGGAACACGCGCTTGCAGTAGCGCTCGAGCTGCGCCACGGATATGCCGGCGATGCGCGTCAACTCGCCGAGGGTGACGCGACGGTTGAAATGCGCGCGAATGTGTTCGTCCACCGCCGCCAGGCGCTGGTACGCCGGGTGCGTGTCAGTGGCCGACTGCAGGTCGACCGAGATGCCCGCCAGACCGATGATCTGATTATGGCGGTTATACAGCGGTCGTTTATGGGTCAGGCACCAGCCCGGCTCGCGGCTGCCGTACAGGTGTAACTCCAGCTGGTCTTCCAGCACCAGACCTTGCTCCAGCACACGCCGGTCCTGTTCGGTATAGCCGGGCCCAAACTGCTCGGGAAATACCTCGGCACTGGTTTTCCCCAGCAGCGGCTTGAGCTGCTTCAAGCCACAGCGTTGAACCAGCGTGCGGTTGGCCATGACATAGCGCGCCTGCACGTCCTTGATGAAGATCGCGGCGTTCGGAATGACATCGAGCATCGGCAACAAAAGCGCAATGCCTGCCAGCAGTTGCTCGATGGATTCGGGGCGGTTCGAGTCGTCGCCCTGGCACAACAGCGCAAACGCATCCTGAGTCATCTACCTGTCTCTCCCAATGATCGGCCGTTGCCCATTGTGCTGATTTCGTCATCGACACCCAAGGAAAACATCAATCGCGAGCAAGCCGCCGAGTTCACTCTATGGCCACCGCCCTCCTCGGCAAAACCGACGGGGAGGACTTGAAGTGCACACCTGCCTATCCAATAACTCACAAGAAGACAATGCAATGTCAGGCCAAGGCAAATTCAAAAAACAACTTTCATTGATAGACCTTACGTTTATCGGACTGGGGGCCATCTTCGGCTCCGGCTGGTTGTTCGCAGCCAGTCACGTGTCTGCCATCGCGGGGCCGGCGGGGATATTTTCCTGGCTGCTGGGCGGTTTTGCGGTGCTGCTGCTGGGCATCGTCTACTGTGAACTCGGCGCCGCATTGCCCCGTGCCGGCGGTGTGATTCGCTACCCGGTGTACTCCCACGGCCCGTTGCTCGGCTACCTGATGGGCTTCATCACCCTGATCGCGTTTTCCAGCCTGGTGGCCATCGAGGTGGTCGCCGCGCGCCAGTACGCCGCGGCGTGGTTTCCGGCATTGACCCAGGCCGGTTCCAGCAATCCGACGGCGATCGGCTGGCTGCTTCAGTTCGGCCTGCTGTGCCTGTTCTTCATGCTCAATTACTACAGCGTGAAAACGTTCGCCAAGGCCAACAACCTGATCAGCATGTTCAAGTTCATCGTGCCGTTGCTGGTAATCGGCGTGCTGTTCACTTTCTTCAAACCGCAGAACTTCCAGTCCCAGGGCTTCATGCCGTTCGGGCTGTCAGGTGTCGAAATGGCGGTGTCCGCCGGCGGCATCATCTTCGCCTACCTGGGCCTGACACCGATCATCTCGGTGGCCAGCGAAGTGAAGAATCCGCAACGCACCATCCCGATTGCACTGATCCTCTCCGTACTGCTCTCCACCGCCATCTATGTGTTGTTGCAAGTGGCCTTCCTCGGCGGCGTGCCCACCGAAATGCTCGCCAACGGTTGGGCCGGCGTCGCCAAGGAACTGGCCCTGCCCTACCGCGACATCGCCCTGGCATTGGGTGTGGGTTGGTTGGCTTATCTGGTGGTGGCCGACGCGGTGATCTCCCCAAGCGGTTGCGGCAACATCTACATGAACGCGACCCCGCGGGTGATCTACGGCTGGGCGCAGACCGGTACGTTCTTCAAGGTCTTCACCCGCATTGACGAAAAGTCCGGCATCCCGCGCCCGGCGCTGTGGCTGACCTTTGCCCTGTCGGTGTTCTGGACCCTGCCCTTCCCTTCGTGGGAAGCGCTGATCAACGTGGTTTCCGCCGCGCTGGTGTTGAGCTACGCCGTCGCACCGGTGTCCGTGGCCGCCCTGCGCCGCAATGCGCCCGACATGCCGCGCCCGTTCAAGGTCAAGCGCATGGGTGTCCTCGGCCCGGTGTCGTTCATCATCGCCGCGCTGATCGTCTACTGGTCCGGCTGGGGCACCGTGTCCTGGCTGCTTGGCCTGCAAATCCTGATGTTCGTGGTGTACCTGCTGTGCGGTCGCTTTGTGCCGACCCAGCACCTGAGCCTGGGCCAACAAGTGCGCTCTTCGGCGTGGCTGATCGGCTTCTATGCCGTGACCATCTTGCTGTCCTGGCTCGGCAGTTTCGGCGGCATGGGTGTGCTTACCCATCCCTTCGACACCCTGGTCGTGGCGGCCTGCGCGATGGGCATCTACTACTGGGGCGCAGCCACCGGCGTGCCGGCGCATCTGGTTCGCCTGGAAGAAGAGGACGGTGAAGCCGAAGCCGATCCCGTTTACAGCGGCACGGCCACAGGCCTGCGTCCGATCGGTGCATCCATCCAGACTTCCCGCTGAGATTCAGGCCAGCAATGCCTGCGTGTTCCTCTAATGGATAGGTATATGAAAAAAGTACATGTCATTGATTCCCACACCGGCGGCGAGCCGACTCGCCTGGTGATGTCGGGCCTGCCCCAGTTGTCCGGCCGGACCATGGCCGAGAAGCGCGATGCCCTGCGCGAGCAGCATGACCAATGGCGTCGCGCCTGCCTGCTGGAGCCCCGTGGCAACGATGTGCTGGTGGGTGCGCTGTATTGCGAACCGGTGTCGCCGGATGCCACTTGCGGCGTGATCTTCTTCAACAACGCCGGCTACCTTGGCATGTGCGGTCACGGCACCATCGGCCTGGTCAACTCGCTGCATCACCTGGGTCACATACAGCCTGGCGAGCACAAGATCGATACGCCGGTCGGCCCGGTCAGCGCCACGCTGCATGAGGACGGCAACGTCACCCTGCGCAACGTGCCTGCCTACCGCTACCGCCAACAGGTGCCGGTCGAAGTGCCGGGACATGGCCGCGTGTACGGCGACATCGCCTGGGGCGGCAACTGGTTTTTCCTGGTGTCCGAGCACGGTCAGGCGTTGCAGATGGACAACGTCGAGTTCCTCACCGAGTACACCTGGGCAATGCTCAAGGCCCTCGAGGCCCAAGGCATCCACGGTGAAGACGGCGCGCTGATCGACCACATCGAACTGTTTGCCGACGACGAATCGGCCGACAGCCGCAACTTCGTCATGTGCCCCGGCAAGGCCTACGACCGCTCGCCCTGCGGCACCGGCACCAGCGCGAAACTGGCATGCCTGGCGGCCGATGGAAAACTGGCCGCCGGTGAGCGCTGGGTCCAGGCCAGCATCACCGCCAGCCAATTTGTCGGCAGCTATGAATGGGAAGGCGAACGCATCCGCCCGTTCATTACCGGCCGCGCCTACATGACCGCCGACAGCACGCTGCTGATCGACGAACAGGATCCCTTTGCGTGGGGCATTTGAGCCCCACGCCTTTTCCCTAACCCGATCTGAATGAACGCTTCAAGGAGTGACAACAAAATGAGCGATAACATTTTCACTGGCTGCATCCCTGCACTGATGACCCCATGCACCGCCGAGCGCAAGCCGGACTTCGACGCGCTGGTGGCCAAGGGTCGCGAGCTGATCGACATTGGCATGAGCGCAGTGGTGTATTGCGGCTCCATGGGCGATTGGCCGCTGCTGACCGAAGCCGAGCGTCAGGAAGGCGTGGCGCGCCTGGTGGCCGCAGGCGTTCCGACCATCGTCGGCACCGGTGCGGTCAACAGCCGAGAAGCGGTTTCCCATGCGGCACACGCGGCCAAAGTCGGCGCCCATGGCTTGATGGTCATTCCGCGCGTGCTGTCTCGCGGCGCTTCGGCCACCGCGCAAAAAGCCCACTTCGCCGCGATCCTCGAAGCCGCCCCGGGGTTGCCGGCGGTGATCTACAACAGCCCTTACTACGGCTTCGCCACCCGCGCCGACCTGTTCTTCGAACTGCGCCGCGAGTACCCGAACCTGATCGGCTTCAAGGAGTTCGGCGGTGCGGCCGACCTGCGCTACGCCGCCGAACACATCACCTCCAGGGACGATGACGTGACCCTGATGGTCGGTGTCGACACCCAGGTGGTTCATGGCTTCGTCAACTGCAACGCCACCGGCGCCATCACCGGCATCGGCAACGCGCTGCCGCGCGAAGTGTTGCGCCTGGTGGCCTTGAGCAAACAAGCGGCCAAGGGCGATGCCAAGGCACGTCGCCAGGCGCGGGAGCTGGAGTCCGCCCTGGCGGTGCTGTCGTCGTTCGATGAGGGCTGCGACCTGGTGCTCTACTACAAGCACCTGATGGTGCTCAACGGCGACAAGGAATACACCCTGCATTTCAACGAGACCGATGCGCTCAGCGATGCCCAGCGTCGTTATGCCGAGAACCAGTACGCGCTGTTCCGCCAGTGGTACGAGCAGTGGTCGGCCGAGCAGGACTTCGCCTGATATTCAGCCTCTACAGCGGCGTGCCAAAGCGCGCCGCCTTTATTTTCGCCCACGGCGGTACCGCGTTTTTTCGCAAACGCCCACCCTCTTTTTTTCAGGAAACATCATGACTCTGACAGGCAACATGTTGATCGGCCAACAGGCCATCCCCGGCAACCGCGAAGCGATCCACGGCATTGATCCCGCCACTGGTCTGCCCCTTGAACCGGCCTATCACGGTGGCAACAGCGAGCACGTCGAACAGGCCTGCGCCCTGGCCTGGAGTGCGCTGGACAGCTATCGCGCGACATCCCTGGACGCACGCGCCGAATTCCTCGAAACCATCGCCAGCGAAATCGAAGCCCTCGGCGATGCATTGATCGACCGCGCCGTGGCCGAGACTGGCCTGCCACGCCCGCGTATCCAGGGTGAACGCGGCCGCACCTGCCAGCAACTGCGCACCTTTGCCCGCACCGTACGCGCTGGCGAATGGCTGGATGTACGGGTCGACAGCGCACTGCCGGAACGCCAGCCCCTGCCCCGCCCGGACCTGCGCCAGCGTCAGGTGCCGCTGGGCCCGGTGGCCGTGTTCGGCGCCAGCAACTTTCCCCTGGCCTTCTCGGTCGCTGGCGGTGATACCGCCTCGGCGCTGGCCGCCGGTTGCCCGGTGATCGTCAAGGCCCATGGCGCGCACCCCGGCACCAGTGAACTGGTGGGCCGGGCGCTGGCTCGTGCGGTCAAACTGTGCGGGTTGCATGAAGGCGTGTTCTCGCTGTTGTACGGCTCCGGCCGCGAAGTGGGCATCGCCCTGGTCACCGATCCGCGCATCAAGGCCGTGGGTTTCACCGGCTCGCGCAGCGGCGGCATTGCCTTGTGCAAGGCGGCCCAGGCGCGTCCCGAACCGATTCCGGTGTACGCGGAAATGAGCTCGATCAATCCGGTATTGCTGTTCCCTGCGGCACTGCAATCGCGAACCGAAGCGCTGGCGCAAGGCTTCGTCGCCTCCCTCACCCAGGGTGCCGGTCAGTTCTGCACCAACCCCGGCCTGGTGATTGCCCGCCATGGCCCGGCCCTTGAGCGCTTCATCCAGACGGCCACGCAACTGATCCAGCGCAGCCCGGCGCAGACCATGCTTACCCCGGGAATTTTCAACGCCTACGAGGCCGGCGTCGGCGCGCTGCTCGAGCATACCCACGCGCAATCGGTGGCTAGCGGCCTTGAGGGCGAAACGCCCAACCAGTGCCAGGCCCACCTGTTCGTCACCCAGGCCAGCGAGTTTCTCGCCGACCCGGCCTTGCAGGCAGAAATGTTCGGCGCCGCTTCGCTGATCGTGCAATGTGCCAGCGACGAGGAAATCCGCCAGGTCATCGAACACCTGGAGGGCCAACTGACCGCCACCCTGCACCTGGACGATGCCGACGTGGAAAGCGCCAGGGCATTGCTGCCGACTCTGGAGCGCAAGGCCGGGCGCCTGTTGGTCAATGGCTGGCCGACCGGGGTCGAGGTGTGCGATGCCATGGTCCATGGCGGCCCGTTCCCGGCGACTTCCGATGCGCGCACCACCTCGGTCGGCACCGCCGCCATCCTGCGTTTCCTGCGCCCGGTCTGCTATCAGGATTTCCCCGACGCCCTGTTGCCGGCCGCGCTCAAACACGGCAATCCGTTGCAGTTACGGCGCCTGCTCGACGGCCAGAGAGAATCCTAGGCCATGTCCAACGTCTCCCTTTTCAACAACCCACACACCACGGCGGACGTTGCCGTAATCGGCGCCGGGATCATCGGCGTCGCTTGCGCCCTGCGCCTGGCTCGCCAGGGCCGGCGCGTGGTGGTCATCGATCAGCAGGAGCCCGGCCGTGGCGTCTCGTTCGGCAATGCCGGACACCTGGCCACCGAACAGGTGTTCCCCATCGCCGACCTGTCTATCCTCAAGCGCCTGCCCGCCATGCTCCTGGACCCGATGGGCCCGCTGCGCCTGGACTGGAAATACATGCCCCGGGCCCTGCCCTGGTTCATCCGCCTGTTGCTGAACCTGCGGCCGGCGCCGTTCCAGCGCACCGTGGCCGGCATCCGCGCGCTCAATGAAAGCAGCCTGGGGGCCTGGAACCGGTTGCTGGAAGCCATCGAGCGTCCAGGGTTGCTCAAGGAAGACGGCTCGTTATTGGTGTTCGAGCGCGCCGACTCGCAACAGGCCATCGAAGCGCTGCAGGCGCGCATGCGCCAGCAACAGGTGCCGGTCGATTTCTGGCAGGCCAGGGCCGTCCGCGATGCGGCGCCGCAACTCAGCGAGCAGATCCGCGGCGGTTTGTTCTTCCCGCGCACCGGGCATTTTCTCGATCCCTTCCGGGTGGTGGGCGAACTGGTCCACGCGGCCAAAAGCAGCGGTGTGCAGTTCCTCCAGCAGCGGGTCGAGGGCGGGCAGTTGAATGAACACGGCGTGTCGTTGATCACTGATCAGGGTCGCGTCAATAGTCGACAAGTGCTGATTGCCTGCGGCGCGCATTCGGCGAAGCTCACCGCCGCGCTGACCGGCAAAAAGGTGCCCTTGGACACCGAGCGCGGCTATCACCTGATGCTGCCCCACGAACACCAACGCTTACCGTTTGCCGTCACCTCGCTGGAACGCAAGTTCATCATGACGCCGATGGCCGATGGGCTGCGCCTGGCCGGCACCGTTGAATTCGCCGGTCTCGAATGCCCACCGACGATGGAGCGTGCCTGGCAATTGCACCGATTGAGCAAAGGCCTGTTCAAGCGCGACCTGAGTGCCGAAGCGGCCACACCGTGGATGGGCTTTCGCCCCTCCTTGCCCGACTCCCTGCCGATCATCGATCGGGTGTGCGACGGCAAGGTCCTGCTCGCCTTCGGCCACCAGCACCTGGGGTTGACCCAGGCGGCGGTCACGGCGGAAATGATTGCGCAAATGGCCTCGCCCTTGACCGGCGCCCAGCCGTGCGACCTGCCGGCGACGGCGGCGTACCGGCTGGATCGATTCTGAGGGTAATGACAGTAGACACAGGCGTGCCCCCATCACTGCAAGGGCGAGAACTTCGCAGGCAGGTAGATCGTCGAGCACATGTCCCGCAGTTGCGGGCCGGAGTTTTCCGGCGGCCAGACGCCGTCGGCGACTGCCTGGGTGCGCACCTGCAAGCGCTGTTCAAGGCTGGTCCACGGCCAGATGTGCAGATAGCGCGGCAGCGAACCGTCAGTGGCATAAAACGCCGCATACACAGGCGAATACTGTTCGGCGGTCCGCGCTTCGATGGCCTTGCTCCAGCCGTCGAGGGTCGGCTGCAACCCGCTGCTGACCAGGTCGTAGACGCGCAACTCATAGAACGGACCGTGCTGGCCGGCGCTCAAGGGCTCGAGGAAGGGAAACAGCGTGTAGTTTTCGATGCGCAGATCGCTGATGAACTCGTTGACACCAAACGTCTCGCCCCCCAACAGAAAACGCTCGCGCTCCGCCTGCCGCAGGCTTTCGTCAGCATAGCCACGCAACACGGCTATCTGGTTCAACTGGCCAATCTCCGAGGCCCAGCACCCCATCAGCGTGCCGCCGACGTTCGGATCATTCAGCGCAACCTCGATATGTGCCAGGGCATCGGCGACGGTACGCACCCGCACGGTAAAAGTGATCAGTTCAAAAAAACGCATAACGACTCCGGCGAACGGCTTTCAAAGCCCACAGCCTATGACAGCCCCAGTCGGCGGGATATTGAGACGAACCCCATTGTTTACGGCATTTGCCGCAGTGAGTTAGGTAGTTTCTTTACGTTGGACAGCACTCGATAATTCACACTGCGTGTTTAATGCCTTCACTTAATGGCGCTTGATGCAGGAATGACGACGAATATGCTGTGGGTACGTTTCCGTGATCTCGCATGACAACAAGAGCCCACTCCATGCACAGCCCCAGAACGCTCTACCAAAAGCATATCGACAGTCACACCGTGTGCGCCCTCGACGATCAGGGCCATGTGCTGCTGTACATCGACCGTCAGGTCGCCAACGAATACACCAGCCCGCAAGCTTTCAGCGGCATGCGCGAAGCGGGTCGCAAAGCGTGGCGACCGGGCGCGACGCTGGCGGTCGTCGACCACGTCAACCCCACGGCACCCACGCGCACTGCCGCCATGCCGGATGCTGGGGGTGCCCGTCAGGTGTCCTACTTCGAAGAGAACTGCCGCGACTTCGGCATCGAGTTGTTCGACGTGCTGGACAAGCGCCAGGGCATCGAGCACGTCGTGGCCCCCGAACAAGGTTTTATCCTGCCCGGCATGGTCGTTGCCGCCGGCGACAGCCACACCACCACCTACGGGGCCCTCGGAGCCTTCGGTTTCGGCATCGGCACCTCGGAAATCGAACACCTGCTGGCCTCGCAAACCCTGGTCTACAAATGCCTGAAGACCCTGCGCGTGACGGTCAATGGTGTGCTCGGGACTGGCGTGACGTCAAAGGACATCATCATGGCCCTGATCGAAAAAATCGGCGCTTCCGGCGCCACCGGCTATGCCATCGAATTCACCGGCCCGGCGATCAGCGACCTCAGCGTCGAAGCGCGCATGACCATCTGCAACATGGCCGTCGAAGCCGGCGCCCGGGGCGCGTTCATGGCCCCGGATGACAAGGTCTTCGCCTACCTGCAACACAAGCCCCGGGCCCCTCGGGGCCATCTGTGGGAACAGGCCGTCGCGAAATGGCGCAGCCTGCACAGTGATGCAGGTGCGGTGTTCGATCGCGAAGTCACCCTGGATGTCGCGGCGCTGGAACCCATGGTCACCTGGGGCACCAGCCCCGATCAGGCCGCTCCAGTGGGCGGGCATGTACCGGACCCGGCCGCGCAGCCTGACCTGATCCTGCGCCAGGGCATGCAACGCGCCCTGACCTACATGGGCCTGGAGCCGGGCATGCCGCTGAGAGACGTGGTGATCAGCCATGCCTTCATCGGTTCGTGCACCAATGCGCGCATCGAAGACCTGCGCGATGTCGCCCGCGTCGTGCGCGGCAAACGGGTGGCGGCCCACGTCCGGGCGATGATCGTGCCCGGTTCGACACTGGTGCGTAATCAGGCCGAAGACGAAGGGCTGGCGCAGACTTTCCTCGATGCCGGTTTTGAATGGCGCCAGTCGGGTTGCTCGATGTGCCTGGCCATGAATGACGATGTGCTCGCCCCCGGCGATCGCTGCGCCTCAAGCACCAACCGCAACTTTGAAGGCCGGCAAGGCGCCGGTGCGCGCACCCATTTGATGAGCCCGGCCATGGTCGCCGCCGCAGCGATTACCGGGCATTTGACCGACGTGCGCACGTTCGCGCAGGAGGCTTGAACCATGCAACCTTTCACTATCGTCAGTGGCAGCGCCGCGCCGCTTCTGGCCGCCAACATCGACACCGACGTGATCATGCCCAAGCAGTTCCTCAAGGGAATTGATCGCAAGGGCCTGGATAAGGGCCTGTTCTTTGATTTGAGGCTCCTGGAGTCCGGCGCAGCCAATCCTGAATTCATCCTCAACCAGTCGCCCTGGACTGACGCCGCTTTTCTGGTTGTAGGGCCTAACTTCGGTTGCGGATCAAGCCGTGAACACGCGGTCTGGGGGCTGAAACAGGTCGGCATCCGGGCGCTGATCGGCAGCAGCTTCGCCGGTATTTTCTACGACAACTGTCAACGCAACGGCGTGTTGGCGATTCAGCTGACCGAGGTTCAACTCAAGCAGATTGCCGCGCTGACCGGCAACCCGGCAACGGCTCGAATCAGCGTCAATCTGCCGGAACAAACCATCGAACTGGCAGACGGCAACGTGATCCCGTTCGAGATCGATCAACTGCGCAAGCAATCGCTGCTGCTGGGCCTGGATGCCATTGGCACCACGCTGCAACGCGCCGGACAGATTCGCAGCTTCGAGGCGCGGCACATGGCGGAAAATCCCTGGCTGAACTGATGGAAAACCCCGGCGGATCTAATGCTCTGTAGGAGCGAGCTCGCTCGCGATGGTCGTTAACGATAACGCGTGTTTAATGGTTAAACGCGGTGCCGTTGAGTCCATCGCGAGCGAGCTCGCTCCTACACGTACATTTGCCGTGGGTTCACTCAACCGAGAGATGACGAAAATACTGTTCCAAAAACTCGACGCAAACCCGTAGCTTGGCCGACTGGCTCAGGCGCGTCGGGTACACGGCCCAGACGTTGGCGCTCTGGGTGTAATCGTGCAGCACTTGCACCAGCCGCCCCTGATCCAGCATCGGCTTCACATCCCACATCGAGCGCAACAGAATCCCGCCGCCACTCAAGGCCCACTGCAACACGATCTCACCGTTGTTGGAGGACAAAGGTCCGCTGACACGCACCGATTCTTCCTGCCCGTCCTTCGTCAGGCTCCACACGCCGAACGCATTGTTGCGCTCCTTCAGTACCAGGCAATCGTGGTCTTTCAAGTCCGCCAGCGATTGCGGGACACCCCGCCGTTCCAGATACTCGGGCGTCGCACACAACACCCGCCGGTTGCTCACCAGTTTGCGGCCCAGGTGCTGGCCAGGCAGGTCATCCCCCACGCGAATTTCCAGATCGAAGCCCTCGCCGACGATATCGACCACGCGATCGAACACATCCAGCCGCAGCTCGAGTTTTGGATAGGTTCGCGACAGTTCGCAGATGGCCGGCGCCACATGATTACGCCCGAAACCGAAGCTGCTGCAAATGTGCAGCGAGCCCATCGGCTGTTGCCGCGCCTGGGATATTTCGCCGACGAAATCATCGAAGTCACCGAGCAATTTCTCCGCCCACACCCGCACCCGCTCGCCGTCGTCAGTCAGCGCGATGCGCCGAGTGGTGCGGTGCAGCAAGCGGCTCGAGAGCGTGGTTTCCAGCACGGAAATGCGCTTGCTGATGTAAGCCGGTGAAAAACCCAGCTCCTCGGCAGCGCTGGCGAAGCCGTTTTTTCGAACGACGGTGAGGAAAACCTTGAGGTCTTCCGGCAACGGAAATTGATCACGATTCGTGTTCATACACCTCATACTTTCGCTGTTTATTGCGCTATTTGCGAAGGATACCATCGATCTACCGAGTGGCAATCCATCCCCGGTCCGCCGTGGTTTCTGAATCCTCGATAAAAACAACATGAGGAAAGAGCGACATGAACAAGCCCTATGAGCAATCCCTGAAAGTCGCAACTGCCTCCGATGGCGGGTTTGTGCAACGCCTGCGCAGCCTGTGCGCCTACGAAATCGGCGTCATCCCGCTGCCGGTCTTTCTCGGCATCGCAGTCATCGTTTATCTCTCGGCCCACCTGGGTTTCCTGCCCAAGAACATGATCGGCGGGCTCGCCGTCATCATGACCATGGGCATGTTCTTCGGCCAAATGGGCTCGCGCCTGCCGGTCCTCAAGGAAATTGGCGGCGGCGCGATTCTGTGCCTGATGCTGCCGTCGATACTGGTGTTCTACGGCTTCTTCGGGCCGGCGACGATCGACGCGACCAAAATGTTGATGAAGGAAGCCAACTTTTTGTACTTCGTGATCGCCAGCCTGGTGGTCGGCAGCATTCTGGGAATGAGCCGTTTCATTCTGGTCCAGGGCATGCTGCGGATGTTCATTCCCCTGCTCGTCGGCACCCTGGCCGCCGTTGCCAGCGGATTGATGGTTGGAAAACTGATGGGCTACAGCTTCCACCACACATTCTTTTTCATCATAGTGCCGATCATTGGCGGCGGGATCGGCGAAGGGATTCTGCCGCTGTCGCTGGCCTACTCGGTGATCCTCGGCGGCACCCCGGATATCTACGTGGCGCAACTGGCACCCGCCGCCGTGGTCGGCAACATCGTGGCGATCATCTGTGCGGGTTATCTGTCGCGCCTGGCCCTCAAACGCCCGGCCATCAACGGCGAAGGCTCGCTGATTCGCGCCAAGGCCGAGAATGACCAGTTCCAGGTCAAGGAAGACGCAGGCGCCATCGTCGACTTCCGCGTCATGGGCGCCGGCGTACTGTTGATCTGCGCTTTCTTCGTCCTCGGCGGTCTGCTGGAAAAAATCGTGGGCATTCCCGGCCCGGTGATGATGATCCTCGCGGCAGTGCTGTTTAAGTACCTTCGGGTGCTGCCGGAAAAACTCGAGAAAGGTGCCAACACCTTTTACAAACTGGTGTCCTCGGCGTTCATCTGGCCGGTCATGATCGGCCTGGGCATGCTCTATGTGCCATTGGACAGCGTGGTGAAAGTGTTCTCGGTCGGCTATGTGCTGGTCTGCGTCTCGGTGGTGGTGTCGATGACCGTGGCCGGCTTCTTCATCGGCAACCTGATGAAGATGTACCCCATCGAATCAGCCATCGTGACCTGCTGCCACAGCGGCCTGGGCGGCACTGGCGACGTGGCGATTCTCTCGGCCTCGAACCGCATGTCGCTGATGCCGTTCGCGCAGATCTCCACCCGTATCGGTGGGGCTTCGACGGTGATTCTGGCGACGATACTGTTGCGTCTGTTCGTTTGAAGATGTGCCAGTGAAATGGGTGTTCTCTTCTGCAAGAGAACACCCATTCCATCATTTGAAAAAATCACTCGGCGTCTTGCCGAACTGCTTCTTGAACATGGTCGTGAACGCGCTCGGGCTGTCGTATCCCAGCTCGCCGGCGATGTCGATGATCTTCTCGCCGACGGCGATTCGTTCCAGCGCCAGCAGCAGTCGCGCTTGCTGGCGCCATTGGCCGAAGGTCATGCCGGTTTCCTTGCGGAAGCGTCGCTGGATGGTTTTTTCGTCAAGGCCCAACCGGGCGCTCCAGTCCGACACCGTCGAGCCATCCCCGGGATCACGCTGCAACGCGGTACAGATCAGGTTGATACGTTGATCGGCAGGCTGCGGCAGGTTCAATGGCAAGGTCGGCAGGATCGTCAGCTCATCCAGGATCAGCTGCAACACCCGGGCTTCCCGCGGGTCCGGATCGACGGAAAAGTCGAAATCGACCGAGACCTTGATCAGCTCACTCAGCAATGCGGAAACACTCACTGCCCGGGTTTCAGCGGGCAGATCCGGGCTCGCGTCAGGGTGCACGAAAACGCTGCGCATCTTGATCGCCCCCACGCAGCGAATCGAGTGCACCTCTCCACTCGGCATCCAGATGCCGCGGCTCGGCGGCACCGTCCATTGGCCCGTAGCGGCGTGCACCACCATCACGCCTTCGATGGCATAGATCAGTTGATGCTTTTCATGGGAGTGCGGCGGGATGAACCAGTTTTCCGGGTAGTCGGTCGCACTGCTGCGAACGCTCCAGCCGCCCTGGTCGATCTCCGCGAGGAATGTCTGCAATGGCTTGATCATGACGCCCTTTTTGCGATGGTCAGCGCCCGAGTTGCGCGAGACGGGCACCCTTGAGGCCCCTAGGATAACGCCGAACCCCGAAATTGGCTGCGCCTTGCGCTCGCAGTTCGCGTTTTTATCCGGAAACCCGCCCATGTCGACCACTACCCTCAGCTCACCCTCACCCACCGTCTCGGTTGCAAGCCAGGCCAGCCCGCTGGTCATGCGTGTCATTGGTGCGTGTGCCCTGGCGCACCTGATCAACGACCTGATTCAGGCCGTACTGCCTTCGATCTACCCGATGCTCAAGGCCAGCTATGGCCTGAGCTTCACCCAGGTCGGCCTGATCACCCTGACCTTCCAGCTCACCGCCTCACTGTTGCAACCGTGGATCGGCTTCTACACCGACCGTCATCCCAAACCGTGGTTGCTGCCGGCCGGCATGGTCTGCACCCTGATCGGCATTCTGATGCTGTCGCTGGTCGGCAGCTTCCCGGCCATTCTCGTGGCCTCGGCGCTGGTGGGGGTTGGCTCGTCGACCTTTCATCCCGAGACCTCGCGGGTGGCGCGCCTGGCTTCGGGCGGTCGCTACGGCCTGGCGCAGTCGACCTTTCAGGTCGGTGGCAACGCCGGTAGCGCCTTCGGCCCATTGCTGGCGGCGGCGATCATCATTCCCTATGGCCAGGGCAACGTCGCCTGGTTCGGCCTGTTCGCAGTGTTTGCCATCCTCGTGCAGTACGGCCTGAGCCGCTGGTACCGCAATCACCTGAACCTGTTCAAGCTCAAGCAAGGCAGCAAGGCCACCCACGGTCTGTCCAAGCGGCGGGTGACGTTCGCCCTGGTGGTGCTGGCGCTGCTGGTGTTCTCCAAGTACTTCTACATGGCCAGCTTCACCAGTTACTTCACCTTCTACCTGATCGAAAAGTTCGACCTGTCGGTGGCCAGTTCGCAGCTGTACCTGTTCATGTTCCTCGGCGCCGTCGCGGCGGGCACGTTCTTTGGTGGCCCGATCGGTGACCGGATCGGCCGCAAGCAAGTGATCTGGTTTTCCATCCTCGGCGCCGCGCCCTTCACCCTCGCCCTGCCCTACGTCGACCTGTTCTGGACGGGCGTGCTGAGCATGATCATCGGCTTCATCCTCGCCTCGGCATTCTCGGCCATCGTGGTCTTCGCCCAGGAACTGGTGCCCGGCAACGTCGGCATGATCGCCGGGGTGTTCTTCGGCCTGATGTTCGGATTCGGCGGCATTGGCGCCGCGCTGCTGGGGCATCTGGCGGATATCCAGGGCATCGAGTACGTGTACACCCTGTGTTCGTACCTGCCGCTGCTGGGGATTCTGACGATCCTGTTGCCGTCTACCGGAAAACGCCCGTCGGGGGCGTGAGTGGCCGCTCCACCTGATCATTTTTGCTACCCGCCCTGTAGCACTCGGTAACACCCGGCCCTGTTGCGGTGCGTCTTCTCCACGACGCGCCGCCAACCGCCCCGCGCCACACGGGCAATACCGCCATGGCGTACTTTGTGCATCCACTGGCCATCCTCTTCTGCCTGTAGCCGCCATGCGCCCCAAGGAACTGAAACTCTGGACCACCGGTGTCGCCCACCTGCTCGACCTGCCTGCCGGGCATGCGCGGCTGTCGGGGTTGAGCCACTGGATCCGGCAAATCTGCCCGGTCGATCATTTCGTGTTGTTTGTCTACGAAGGCAATCACCGGCCACTGGCGTTGTTCGATACGTTCTCGGCGGACAAGCGCGCGGTGTATGTCGACGACTATCAGTGCGGGCCTTACCTGCTCGATCCGTTCTACCTGGCCTGCACCCGCGGACAGGCACCGGGACTGTGGCGTCTGCGTCAGTTCGCCCCCGACCACTTCTACCTTGGCGAATACTTCCTGACCTATTACCAGCAAACCGGACTGGCCGAGGAGGTGGCGTTTTTCGTCGACCTCGGCGACGGCGCCACGGCGGTGCTGTCACTGATGCGTTCGACCGCCAGTTGCGCGTTCAGCCGTGACGAAATGCAACTGGTCGAATGCGCGCAAGCGGTGGTCGAGCAGGTCATCAATGAAGCCTGGCGCTTGCGTCAGGCCCAGCAACCGCGCCCGGCGCAAGACCTGGACTTCAAGATCCGCGAAGCCTTCGACCACTTCGGCGCACACATCCTTACCGGGCGCGAGCAGGAAATCGTTCAACTGTTGCTGCGCGGCCACTCCAGCGCCTCGGTGGCCGAACAACTGAGCATCAGCCCCGGTACGGTGAAGATTCACCGCAAGAACATCTACGCCAAGCTGGGCATTGGCAGCCAGTCGGAGTTGCTGGGGTTGTTTATTCGCGAGTTGACGGAGGATCCGTTGCAGGCGCCCGGCCTCAAGCTGCAAGCCTGATTTCCGTCGGTTGACGCAAATCCCACAGGTCCATCGGTGATCTGGAGATCGTGGTCAGGGCGGATCAAGCTGATCCAGCGCCCGGTTCACCGCCAACTCCCCCAACATGATCACCTGCGCAATCCCCAACAATGCATGGCGGCTCGTCCCCTGCAGATGATCCACCAGATCGTTGGCCATGACATTGGCCGACGCCAGCGATTCACAGGCATGCACCAGCAGGGTTTCGGTATTGAGCTCGGGATTGACGATGAACATCGAGTTGGGCTTGCGCGGGGTGGCCATGATGTGGGGGCCGGGGTTGAGATCGTGATCGAGGCTTTCGTGGGGAGATGCCGGATCGTTGTCTGGCGGGTTGGGTGTGACTTTGAACATGGAGTGGACCTCTAGTGCGAATAGTAAGGAGCCATCACCCTCGCTACCAAACGAAAGGTGGCGGCCACACGCGGGTTGGTAGACCGGTCGCACTAGAACCCGGCGCCCGCAAGGGAGCCCCGCGCATGACCACCATATAAAACACAGTCCCAAAAAATGACCGCATCAAGGTGGCGCAATGCGCCTAGAACGAAGACGGGCTACCAAACCCGATCACTGTTTTCCAGCGACCGGCAAACGATAAAACCCAACCCCTAGACGCACAAGCCGGCGGATTCTGGCGTACCTGTAGGTAACGACGCAAGACGTTGTAGCCTCCGCGAAGTAACGCCGGGTGTCGTTAAACACGCACCTGCATTTTGTGTAGGAGCGAGCTCGCTCGCGATGGTCGTTAACGATTACACGGGATGACTGGCTGAACGCAGCGCTCTCGAGTCCATCGCGAGCAAGCTCGCTCCTACAACAATCCCCTCCTATCCCCCAAGGGATATATACACCGCAAAACCCCGATTGCTAGTTTGGCCCCCGACGCACTGATTCATCACTGCAAGGGAGCCCGCCTCGTGAACAACAGCGTGAACGACACCCCGCCAAGCGATATCGAATTCTGCAATGTGGTCAAACGTTATGGCGAGGTGCAGGCCGTCGGCGGTCTGAATTTCGCGGTGCGCCGTGGCTCGTTTCATTCCTTCCTCGGTGGTTCGGGCTGCGGCAAGACCACCACCTTGCGCATGATCGCCGGCTTCGAACAGCCCACCAGCGGTGAGGTCCGTCTGGCCGGCAAGAGCGTTGCCGGCGTGCCGGCGTTCGAGCGGCCGGTGAACATGGTGTTCCAGCATTACGCGCTGTTTCCGCACCTGACCGTGGCGCAGAACATTGCCTATGGCTTGCGCTATCGCACGCCGCGCCCGGATAAAAAACAGCAACTGCGCATGGCCGATGAAGCACTGGAAATGGTGCGCCTGAGCGGCTTCGGCCAGCGCAAGCCGAGCGAGCTTTCAGGCGGCCAGCAACAGCGTGTCGCCCTCGCCCGCGCCCTGGTCAACAAGCCAACGGTGTTGCTGCTCGACGAGCCACTGGCCGCGCTGGACCGCAAGCTGCGCAAGGAGATGCAATCGGAATTGCTGCGCTTGCAACGCGAGGTCGGCATCACCTTCGTGCTGGTCACCCACGATCAGGAAGAAGCCCTGTCGATGAGTGACAGCATCAGCGTGATGCACAACGGTTCGATCATCCAGACCGCCACCCCGGAACAACTCTATGAAGCCCCGGCCAGCCGTTATGTGGCCGACTTTATCGGTGAGTCCAACCTGTTCGACGGCACCGTTCGCCAGCTCAAAGGCCATTCGGTGGTGCTGCGTACCGAGCAAGGGCTGGAACTGACCAGCCCCCTCACCCCCACCGGCAAGGGCCTGAGCGCCAACGCCGCCGGCTGCATTGCGGTACGCCCGGAGCTGATCAGCATCGTCGGGGCCAACGCCGAGTTGACCCGCGAAGTGAAGCTGCCGGGCTGCGTCGAAGACCGCATTTACCTGGGCAATTCCACCGAATACCGCGTACGCACCCAGGCCTTCGGGGTGGTGTGCGTGCGTGTGCCGCGCCATCAGGATCACGGCGCCAATGCATTCGAACACGGCGCGGCAGTGCGCGTCGGCTGGGATCACGCCAATGGCCTGGCCATGGCGTTGTAAATCATCGATTCGTTTCATCAACCGGATGTGGAGCGTGCTATGGACCAGAAGACTTTTATAAAAACCCTGCGCAGCTGGCAGAACGGCTCGATCAGTCGCCGCGACTTCCTTGGCCGCACCGGCCTGGGGATTGCCGCCGCCGTGGTCGCCACCCACATGCCCGGCCTGCTGACCTCCACCGCCGAGGCTGCCGAGCAGGCCAAACTCGGTGATCGCCTGTCGCTGGCGACCTGGCCGAACTACCACAGCCAGGAAAACCTCGACGCCTTCGGCAAGGCCACCGGCGCCCGGGTGTCGATGAGCGTGTTCGGTTCCAACGAGGAAATGCTCGCCAAACTGCAGGCCGGCGGCAGTGGCTGGGACGTGCTGGTGCCGACCAACTACACCATCAGCACGTACGTCGGGCTGGGCCTGATCGAGCCGCTGGACCTGTCGCGCATTCCCAACTTCGACGCCTCGGCGTTCCAGCAGAAATTCATGGCCCAGGGCACGGTGGACGGCAAGGTCTACGCGGTGCCGAAAAACTGGGGCACCACCGGCATGCTCTACGACGCCGGCAAACTGAAAAACGGCCCGAGCAGCTGGAAGGAATTCTGGGCCGCCGCCCAGGGCCCGGCCAGTGGCCGGACGATGGTCCACGACTACCAGTTGACCGCCATCGGCAACGCCCTCAAAAGTTTCGGCTACAGCTTCAACTCCCTGGACCCGAAAGAACTGGCCGATGCGGAAAAACTGCTGATAGACGTCAAGCCGCACCTGTTCGCGATCAACTCCGACATCCAGCCATCGATGCGCAGCGGCGATGCCTGGCTGGCGATGTCGTGGACCGGCGACGCCTCGCAACTGCACCGCGACAACGCGCAAATGCAGTTCGAACTCGGCAAGGAAGGTGGCGAACTGTGGAGCGACTTCTTCGCGATTCCGAAAAGCTCGGAGCACAAGGACGCCGCCTACGCCTTCATCAACTACCTGCTCGACCCGCAGCACAACAAACTCGAAGTGTTGAGCCACGGCTACCCGAGCGGCGACAAGCGTGTCGATGCCTTGCTGCCCACGGCGATGCTCGACGATCCGATCATGTACCCGGCCGCCGAAGCCCTGAGCCCACTGGAGTTCGGGGCTGCCGCCACGCTGACCAGCCCGGCACGCGCCGAACTGATGGCACGTTTCAAGTCCGCCTGATCGCTTGACCATGGCCAATGAGGAGTCACCCATGAATGCCGCCGCCCACCCGCAAACGGTGCAGCCGGGCAGTGCCCTGTCCGCCGAGGTTCGCCAACGGCGCAGCCTCGGCCGACGCATCACCCTGCTGATGCTCTTGCCTTCGACCCTGTGGTTCCTGCTGCTGTTGTTGATGCCGCTGGTGATCATCCTGGTCTTCAGTTTCGGCGAGCGCAGCGCCGTGGGCGGTTATGCCGGTGGCTTCACCCTGGCCAACTACCTGAACCTCGGCTCGCGCGGTGCGGCGTTCAGCAACACGCTGATGCTCGCGCCGCTGGGCACCCTGGTGTGCCTGGTGGCGGCTTATCCGCTGGCGTACTTCCTGGCGGTCAAGGTCACCAGAAACCGCTCGTTGTTGCTGACCCTGGTGATCGTACCGTTCTGGACCAGTTTCCTGATCCGCACCTACGCGTGGATTTTCATCCTCAGCGGCAAAGGCATTCCGGCGCTGCTGGCCAGCCTGGGCCTTGAGGACGTGCGATTGATCAACACGCCGTGGGCGGTGCTGATCGGCATCGTCTACGGCTACCTGCCGCTGATGGTGTTCCCGATCTACGTCAGCCTGGAAAAACTCGACAAGCGCCTGCTCGAAGCCTCGGCGGACCTCGGTGCCAGCGCCTTCGAAAGTTTCCGGCGCATCACCCTGCCCCTGTCCGCGCCGGGGATCATCACCGGGGTGATGCTGGTGTTCATCCTGCTGATGGGCGAGTTCCTGATCCCGGCGATTCTCGGTGGCGGCAAGGTGTTCTTTGTCGGCAACGCGCTGGTCGACCTGTTCCTGCAGTCGCGCAACTGGCCGTTCGGCAGTGCCCTGGCGATGACGCTGGTGGCGATGATGCTGCTGATCATCGGCCTGTACTTGAAACTGGTGGCGCGCTACGGCGGTCGCCCTGCCGACGGAGGCCTTTAACATGTGGCTGCGCAGCTATTCGACATCGCTGTACCTGTTCCTCTACGCACCGATTGCCTTGATCGTGCTGTTCAGCTTCAACGCCGGGCGCAGTGGCCTGGCCTTTCAGTGCTGCTCGGTGCAATGGTTCGGCACTGCATTCGGCAACCCGTTCATCATGGAGGCCCTGGGCAACAGCGCGCTGATCGCCTTCAGCTCGGCGGTGATCGCCACGCTGTTCGGCACCCTGGCGGTGTTCGGCTTGCAGCGCTGCGGCAGCAAAGTACGGATGCTGTTCGATGCGCTGACCTATTGCGCGATCATCGTGCCGGGCATCGTCATCGGCATCTCGACGCTGATCGCCTTCATCAGCCTGTTCGACCTGATCAACCCGTTGCTGGCGAGCTGGTTGCCGACGGTGCCGAAGTTGAACATGGGTTTCTTCACCGTGATCGCCGCGCACTCGCTGTTCACCATGGCCCTGGTCATGGTGATCGTGCGCAGCCGCGTCGATTCGCTGGACAAGGCCTTGCTCGAAGCCTCGGCTGACCTCTACGCACCACCGATGGACACCTTCTGGCGGGTGACCCTGCCGCAGATCAGCCCGGCGATCATGGCCGGGTTCCTGCTGGCCTTCACCTTCAGCTTCGACGATTTCATCATCGCGTTCTTCGTCGCCGGATCGGAAACGACGCTGCCGATCTACATCTTTTCCTCCATCCGCCGTGGCGTGACGCCAGAGATCAACGCGATTTCGACGGTGATCATCTGCGTGTCGCTGGCCCTGCTGTTCACTTCCCGCCATCTGCAAAACCGCCGTACCGGCGTCCAGGAGTCGCACCATGCGTGATCAGCTTTACATCAATGGCGAGTGGGTCAACCCGGATCTGGGCGGCTATCTGGACGTGATAGACCCGGCCACCGAACAGGCCTTCCACCGCGTGGCGGCAGGCACCGAAGAAGACGTCGACCATGCCGTGCGCGCGGCCCGTCGCGCCTTCGACAATGGCTGGGGCCAAAGCAGCGGCGCCGAGCGCGCGCAGTGGCTGGAGGCATTGGCCGATGAACTGGAAACCGGCAAGCAGGCACTCTCGGAACTGGAGGTGCGCGACAACGGCAAACCCTTGCCTGAAGCACAATGGGACATCGGCGACGCCATCGCCTGTTTTCGCTACTACGCCGGTCTGGCCCGCGAACTGGACCAGCAGCAGGATCAGCCGCTGGCCTTGCCGGACGAGCGTTTCCGCTGCCGAATCCGCCACGAGCCGATTGGCGTCGCCGGGCAAATCATTCCCTGGAACTACCCGCTGTTGATGGCCGCGTGGAAGGTGGCACCCGCCTTGGCCGCCGGGGCCACGGTGGTGTTGAAACCGTCCGAGCTGACCCCGCTGACCGCCCTGGAACTGGCAGCCGCCGCCGATCGCATTGGCTTGCCCGCCGGGGTGTTGAACGTGGTCACCGGCTTCGGCGCCGACGCCGGCAGCCCGCTCACCGAGCACCCGGGTGTGGACAAACTGGCGTTCACCGGCAGCGTGCCCACCGGGGCGAAAATCATGTCGGCGGCGGCGCGGGACATCAAGAACATCAGCCTGGAACTGGGCGGCAAGTCGGCCTTCATCGTGTTCGATGACGCCGATGTCGAAGCGGCGGTGGAGTGGATTCTGTTCGGGATTTTCTGGAATCAGGGCCAGGTGTGCAGCGCTACGTCACGCCTGCTGGTGCAGGAAGCCATCGCCCCGCGCCTGATCGAGCGGCTGGTGGCAGAAACCCGCAGGATCAGCATTGGCTCCGGCATGCAGCCCGGGGTTCTGATCGGGCCGCTGGTCAGCCAGGGCCAGTACGACAAGGTGCTCGGCTTCATCGACCAGGGCCTGGCCAGCGGCGCCCATTTGCTCACGGGCGGACGGCGACCGGCGCACCTGGCCGAAGGGTATTTCATCGAACCGGCGATTTTCGATGAGCCGGGCCACAGCAGCATTCTGTGGCGCGAGGAAGTGTTCGGCCCGGTGCTGAGCATCAAGCGCTTCAAGACCGAAGTGCAAGCAGTGCAAATGGCCAACGCCAGCCGCTTCGGCCTGGCCGCCGCCGTGATGAGCGCGGACTTGCAGCGCACCGCCCGGGTTGCCAACCAGCTGCGCGCCGGGATCGTCTGGGT
Organism: Pseudomonas sp. Pseusp3; assembly: GCF_047304225.1. NCBI lineage: Bacteria > Pseudomonadati > Pseudomonadota > Gammaproteobacteria > Pseudomonadales > Pseudomonadaceae > Pseudomonas > Pseudomonas sp. Pseusp3. The sequence goes on from NZ_JBGLYV010000054.1 coordinate 32,615, forward strand.
CAACTGCTCGCAGCCGACCTTCGTCGAAGCGCCGTGGGGCGGCATGAAACACAGCGGCATCGGCCGGGAGCTGGGCCAATGGGGCCTGCACAACTACCTGGAGGTCAAACAGGTTACCGAGTACGTCAGCGACCAGCCGTGGGGATGGTATCTGAAGTAAACATGTCAACTGTGGGAGCGGTGGGTCGGCCAATATGTCTGTTGGATGTGCCGGCCTCTTCGCGAGCAAGCCCGCTCCCACAGTTTGATCCTCAGTGAACTCCAACCTTGCGGCCGACCACAGTCCCTGTGGGAGCGGGCTTGCTCGCGAAGAGGCCGGCACATCCAGCATCGAAGTCGCCTGGCCCGCCGCTATCCGCCGACAGTTCCGTTGCCACGGCAGGCTTGTGGCAAGAGGTCAGCAACGCGTAACTTGAATGACCTGCCCTGCAAAACCAGCCGGAGTTGATCAATGCGCATCGCCTTGCTGTCCGACATGCACCTGTCCGTCAACACGACCCCCTTTCCCGCCGTGGATGCCGATATTGTCGTGCTCGCCGGGGATATCGCCCGGCCAGCCAAGGCCATCGAGTGGGCCAAGGCGTGCCCGGTTCCGTTGGTGTACGTGGCGGGCAATCACGAGTTTTACGGCAGTGACCTGGTGTCCACCCACGAACAGTTGAACAGCCTGGCGCGAGGCACACAGATCCACGTTCTGGAGCGTTCGGAGTACGTCCATGATGGCGTGCGTTTTCTCGGTTGCACCTTGTGGTCTGACCATCGTCTGCTCGACAGCCCCGAAGATCGGGCGCTGGGCATTGATCTGGCGACCCAACTGATCCGTGACTTCAGCCACATCAAGATCGCCCCCGACTTTCCAGACCTGTTCACGCCCGCCATTTCCCAGCTGGTGTTTCTGCAGACCGTCGCCTGGCTGGATGACTGCTTCACCCGCGACAGCAGCATGCCTACGGTAGTGGTCTCTCATTTCGCCCCGACACGATCGAGCATCAGCCCGGCGTTTGCCGGTTCGCCGATCAATTCAAGCTTTGTCTCGGACCTCGAAGCGCGGATCAAAGACTGGCAGCCGGCACTGTGGCTGCATGGCCACACCCATGGCAGTTTTGATTATCGGGTGGGCAACACCCGCGTGGTCTGCAACCCCCGGGGCTATGCCAGGAATGGCATCAACGAAAATCCTGATTTCAATGACGCGTTCGTGATCGACCTGGCGCTCTGAGGCACCCCTCAGATCAACAGTTCCAGCGTATCGAACAGCTCGACATCCTCCGGCCGTGCCGACCGGGCGCGGCGCCGGATGACCTGGAACAGGCAGTCGACGAAGCATTGCGCGGCCACACCCATCTGAGCATTGCGCCCGGTGACGATGCCGATGGTGTCGGTGGCAAAGCTCTCCTCGAGAGCCAGACGCCTCACCCGTTCGCGGTAGCCCGGGATGGTGAGCATCGGCTCCGGAAAATAACTCAGCATGTCGGTCTGCTCGACCAGTGAAAGCGTCAGCTGCGGTGAATGCGCACGGTGGATGTGTTGCATGTCGATCTGCGCGCCGTGCTGCCAGAACAGTTCGGTCATCAAACTTTCGTGATTGGCATCCGGGTAATTGACCACCCAATCCTGATCGAGCAAATCGTGGATGGAACGGCTTTCACGCAGCGGATGCCCATGGCGGGCGACGACGGCCATGCGATACGAAAAAATCTGCTCGCTGACAAACTCCGGGCGCGGCAGTAACGAAGACACCAGCCCCACCGCAAACTCCATGGTGCCGTCGCGCAAACGCGGCAACGTCACCGCCATCAAGCCTTCGAAAATCTCCAGGCGTACCCGTGGCATGCGCTGGCGGAACAGCGTCACGACTTCGGGCAACAGGGTCATGCCCATCCACGGCGAAATGCCAAGGCGCAACTGCCCTTCGGCCTGATCGCTCAGGTGTGCCAGTTCCAGTTGCGCGCGTTCGAGTTGGCTGAGCATCTGCCGCGCATGCTGCAACAGCGACTGACCGTAGGTGGTCAGCACCACCCCGCTGGCATTGCGCACCAGCAGCGGCAGGTTCAAGTGCTCCTCCAGCTCGCGCAAAGCCTTGGCCACTGCTGTCTGCGACATCCCCAGTTGCCGCGCCGCCGCACGAATGCTGCCGCAATCGGCAATCATCACCAGCGCCCGCAATTGATGCAGCTTCATCCCTTCCTCCTGATGCACCGGGTGTAAACCAGCGGTTTTCAGCCCATCTTTTTTGCGACTGCCGCGGCATTCGCCAACTCATTAGCATCGCAGGGTATCAGTCCAACAGCCGAAAACGACCAATAAAAACGAGGAGAATCTGATGATCGATTTGCCCGCCCTGCCCGGCATTCGTGCGCTCGAAGAAGAGATGATCGCCCTGCGCCGGCACCTCCACGCCCACCCGGAATTGAGCTTTGAAGAGTTCGCCACCGCCGACCTGGTGGCGGGCAAGCTCCAGGCCTGGGGTTATCAAGTGCACCGGGGCCTGGGTGGCACCGGCGTGGTCGGGCTGCTGCGCCGAGGCAACAGTGGCAAGACGATCGGCCTGCGAGCGGACATGGATGCGCTACCGATCATCGAACAGACCGGTTTGCCCTACTCCAGCCGCCACGAAGGCGTGATGCATGCCTGCGGTCACGATGGGCACACGGCGATGTTGCTGGCGGCCGCCCGCTACCTGGTCGAGAGTTGCGAGTTCGACGGCTCGCTGGTGGTGATTTTCCAGCCCGCCGAGGAAGGCGACGGTGGCGCCCGGCGCATGCTCGAAGACGGTTTGTTCGAGCTGTTCCCCTGCGACGCAGTGTTTGCGATGCACAACATGCCGGGGCTGCCGGTGGGCAAACTGGGATTCCTGGCCGGTCCGTTCATGGCCTCGACCGACACCGTGAGCATTCGGGTCGACGGCGTTGGCGGTCACGGCGCCATGCCGCACAAGGCCGTTGACCCGGTGCTGGCCGGCTCGGCCATCGTCATGGCATTGCAGAGCATCGTCTCGCGCAATGTCGCGCCGCTCGACACCGCTGTCGTCACCGTCGGCGCGTTTCACGCCGGGATTGCGGCCAATGTGATTCCCGATCATGCCGAGTTGCAACTGAGCGTGCGCGCACTCAAGACGCAAGTACGCGACGAGCTGATTGCACGGATCACCGCCGTGGCCGAAGCCCAGGCGGCAAGTTTCGGTGCACGCGCCACGGTGACGGTCGACGAGGCGCAACGCTTCCCGGCACTGTTCAATCACCCCGAAAGTACCGAATTCGCTCGCCAGGTGGCGCTCGATTGGGTGGGCGAACAAGGCTTGATCCCGAACATGCAGCCACTGACCGGCAGCGAGGACTTCGCCGTGATGCTCGAGCGCTGCCCCGGCTGCTACCTGCTGATCGGCAACGGTGATGGCGAAGGCGAAGGCGAAGGCGAAGGCGAAGGCGAAGGCGGCTGCATGGTGCACAACCCCGGCTACGACTTCAACGACGACTGCCTGGCGACCGGTGCGAGCTACTGGGTGCGACTGGTCGAGGCCTTCCTGGCCTGATCCTTCCAAAATCTGCTGGTATCGCCCTCGTCTTCAGGAGTTCGCCCCATGTCCACTCCCCTTTCTACCGCCCTGCCCGATGCCGCCGCAGCCCGGCGGCCGATTGGCGCAAAAGCCATCGCCGCCATCACCATCGGCTCGGGTCTCGAGTTCTACGATTTCTCCGTCTACAGCTTCTTCGCCACGCTCATCGGTCGCCAGTTTTTCCCGGTCGAGAGCACGCTCGGGCAATTGCTGCTGTCGCTGGCCACGTTTGGCGTCGGTTTCGGCATGCGCCCCGTCGGTGGCCTGGTGCTGGGGGCCTATGCCGACCGGGCCGGACGCAAACCGGCGATGATGCTGACCCTGTGGCTGATGGCACTGGGTTCGCTGTTGTTCACTATCGCCCCCACCTATGCGCAGATCGGCTTCTTTGCGCCGCTGATCATTGTGCTGGCACGCTTGATTCAGGGCTTCGCCATCGGCGGTGAAGTCGGAGCCTCGACGGCGATGCTGATGGAATACGCAGATGACAAAAGCCGAGGTTTCTACGGCAGTTGGCAGCTGTTCAGCCAGGGCTTGAGTTTCCTGCTGGGGGCACTGGTGGCGCTGGCCCTGAGCTCGTCCTTGTCGCCCGAGGCATTGGAGAGCTGGGGTTGGCGGATACCTTTTGCCTTGGGAATCCTGGTGATCCCGGTGGGCATTTACATCCGTCGCCACCTCAAGGAAACCGCCGCCGAACAAGGTCATGAAGCGGTATCCAGCGTGCGGGTGATCTTCACCGGCTATCGTCGCCTGATAGTGACCGGTGTGCTGTTGGTGATCGGCAGCACCGCGTCCAGCTACATCGTGCTCGATTACATGACCAACTACACGGTCACGGTGCTACACCTGCCGATGACCATGGGCACCAACGCTGCCTGCCTTGGCGCACTGGTGCAGATCGGCCTGTCGATCTGGGCCGGCCGACTCAGCGACCGGATCGGCCGGCGCCGCACCATCGCCCTGGGCAGCATCCCCATGCTGTTGCTGATCTACCCGGCGTTCATCCTGATGAACCGGTTCCCGACGCTCGGCATGCTGCTGGCCGTCTCGTTGGTCACCACCTTGTTGCTGGTGTTGATCACCGTGCCGACCCTGGTGTTGATCACTGAACTGTTCCCAAGGGCGATTCGTGCCACCGGGCTGTCGATCATCTATTGCCTGGGCGTCTCGGTGTTCGGCGGCTTCGCGCAGTTCTTCGCCACCGGGTTGATTGGCTTGACTGGCAACAACAACGCCCCGGCGCTGTACGTCATGGCGTGCCTTTGCCTGACCTTGATCGGGCTGGCGCGGGTCAAGGAAACGGCCGGCAAGCCACTCGACTGAACCGCTGCTTAAGGGGACGCCCAGTGCGAAAACCTCGGGCGCCCCTACCCCGCGTCCGGCGCGAAACGTTGCGCGTACTCTCTGGGGCTCACGCCAAGGCGCCGGACGAAAACCTTCCTCAGTACGTCGACGCTGTGATAACCGCATCGGCGTGCGACCTCTTCCATCGAGCGTCCGCCCAGTTCGAGCTCCCGGCAAGCCGCTTCCAGCCGAACGTCTTCAACGTACCTGGCGGGCGTGGTCTGCAACTCCCGCTGAAAGATCCGTATCAAGGTTCGGACGCTGGTGGCAAAGCGATCCGCGAGGATTTCCACGGTCAGCTGTGAACCCAGGTGTTCGCTGATCCAGTGGCGCAGTTCATCCAGATTTGAACCGGGGACCTGCTGCGATTGCAGGGCGACGCTGAACTGCGCCTGCCCACCGGGACGGCGCAGGAACAGCACCAGGTTTTTCGCGATGTCCAGCGCGGCGTCATCCCCCAGGTCTTCGCTGACCAGTGCCAGGGCAAGGTCGATGCCCGCCGAGATGCCGGCCGAGGTATAGACGTTGCCGTCCTTGATCCAGATCGGATTCGGATCGACCTGCACCTTGGGATAACGCTCGGCCAGGTCGCGCGCCATGCGCCAGTGAGTCGTCGCACGGCGCCCGTCCAGCAGACCCGAATCCGCCAGGGCGAACGCACCGACACAGATCGAGCACACCCGGCGTACGTTTTGTGACCTCGCGCGAATCCATTCGATTGCCGCCCCGTCCAGTTGATCGATTGCCTGCCAGCCCGTCGCCACGATCAGCGTGTCGATGGACTTGTCGGCACGGCGCTCGTGCTCAAGGGTCGTGTGGGCCATGAGCCCGATGCCGGTGCTGCTGGCCATCTGCGGGTCGACACCGGCGCAGACCAGCTCAAGTACGTAAGGCGCGGACGCTCCCTCGTGCAGATTGTTCGCCAGGGAAAACACCTCGGCCGGGCCGATCACATCGAGCCCGTCCACGGGTGGCAGGCCCAATATCACGATGCGTTTTGGCGTACGGCCAATCGATGGCTGGCCGGGTTTTGTCTTGCTGGTCACGGCTGACTCCTGCAGGTTCAAGGCGTCAATATTGGCACAAATCATCCGCAAATAGTCAATTGTGCCACCCACCAAATCCCTAGAGTGAACGTCAAGTCATCTTCATCCCCGGGAGGCAACATGAATACACCCATCAACATCGGCGGCTTCAGCGCACCAGACTCCGAGCTGGCCCGCAGAGCCGCTTCGCTCGTGGAACGCGTCCACTCCAGGGCGCTTTTGCATCATGTGCACCGAACATGGTGGTTTGCCGAATTCCTCGGCCAGCGCCGGGGCTTGCAGTACGACCGGGAAGCGGTCTACCTCGCGGCACTGCTGCACGATCTTGGGCTGACGCCCGAGTTTGCCGCCGACCAGCGCTTTGAGGTCGATGGCGCCGATGCCGCCCGTCGTTTTCTCTTGGCCAACGGTTATGCGCAGGCAAAAGCCGAACAGGTCTGGGATGCGATCGCCCTGCACTCCAGCGCCGGCATCGCCGACCGTAAGCAGCCGGAAATCGCCCTGATCTATCTGGGCGCCCATGTCGATGTCATGGGGCTGCATCTGGATGAAATAACCCCCTCGCTGGTCGACGACACGCTCGCGCTCTACCCCCGCATAGGCATGAAAGCGGCCTTTACCCAAGCCCTGGCCGAAGTGGCCAGGAAGAAACCCCATACGGCCATTGGCACCGGGCTCGCGGATGTCGGGCGTCGCCACATCCATGGCTTCGATTGCCCGAATGTCTGCGACCTGATCGACAACGCGCCCTTCGACAGCTGATCCAATCCAATCGTTTTTTGCAGAGAGAGACTCCATCATGCAACCACGTACCTATCTCATCACCGGGGCAACCGGTAAAACCGGCGTCCATACCGTTCGTCATCTGCTCAATGAAGGTCATGCGGTGCGCGCTTTCGTGCATCAGCTGGACGAGCGCAGCACTGCATTGCAGAACGAGGGTGCCGAAATCTTTGTTGGCGACCTGCTGGAGCATGACGACATCTTGCGTGCCATGGATGGTGTGACCGGCGCTTACCTGTGCTACCCGGTTCGCCCCGGCTACATTCAGGCGACCGCCTACTTTGCCGATGCCGCACGGCGCGCAGGCGTCGAGGTGGTGGTGGAAATGTCGCAGATTTCCGCTCGCGAAGACTCGCTGAGCCATGCCGCCCGCGACCACTGGATCGCCGAGCGCGTACTCGACTGGTCGGGCGTGCCTGTGGTGCACATTCGCCCGACATTCTTTTCCGAATGGCTGATTTTTCCGTGGGTACTGGATCAGATCGTCAAGGAAAACAGGATAACGCTGCCGTACGGTAACGGGCGACACGCACCGATTGCCGCCGAAGACCAGGCCCGTGTGATCGCCAGGCTACTGACCCAACCATCCGGTCATATCGGCAAGACCTACCCGCTGTGCGGCCCGGTCGAACTGAGCCATGGGCAAATCGCCGAGGAAATCAGCGCCATCGTCGGCCGCACCATCACCTACAATCCATCGACGCTGGAGGAGTATCGCCAGCACCTGCAGACCTACGATCTGCCGGAATTTGTCATCCAGCACTTCCTGGAAGTGGCCGTCGATTACCAGAACGGGATCTTTGCCGGAGTGGATGGCGTGATCGGGCAGATCACCGGTCAAGCGCCGCAAACGGTGGCTGACTTCGTACGGGCCAATCACCAATTGTTCGAACAGTGACCGTGGCGGGCGTATGCGTCGGCCACTAAAGACCCGCGCATACGCCCAACGCCTTCAACAGCAGCGCGTATTGCACTTGCCCCGGCCAAAACGCGCTTCCTGGCGTTCGCGGAAAAACGCCTCATGACTCATGACCGGCTCGCCCGGGCGGTTGCGGGCCATTTGCGCCACGTAGTTGTCGTACTCGGGAACGCCGACCATCAAGCGGGCGCTCTGGCCGAGCAATCTGGCGACCTGCTGCAATTTGCGGAACATGGCTGATCTCTCTGTGAACGTCGGACCTGGCCCATGAAACCGCGCTCATGTATCTGCTTTGTGTCCATATCGGGCGCCTTTGTATTTTCAAGTATCCGGGGTGGATCCCGATGGCGCGCCGGCAACCCGCTACACTTTCCTCGCTCCGCCGTTGCACCCGAGCGGCCAAAACCCCTGACTTCTGATCTGGAGGTGTCCCATGAGCGATAGCAGCGAACTCACTACCTTTACCGGCTGGGCCGCCACGGCAGCGGGCGCGCCACTGGAACGCTACAGCTACGATCCCGGCCCGTTGGGAAACGATGAGGTGGAAGTCGCCGTGGAATATTGCGGCGTCTGCCACTCCGACCAGTCGCTGATCGACAACGATTGGGGAATCAGCAGCTACCCGTTCATTCCCGGCCATGAAGTGGTCGGCCGTATCGTGCGGCTGGGCGCTCAGGTGCGCGGTCTGGAAATGGGCCAGCGGGTGGGCATCGGTTGGTACAAGGGCAGTTGCATGCATTGCACGTCGTGCATCGAAGGCTCCCATAACCTGTGTAGCACCGTTCAACCGACCATCATCGGCAGCAACGGTGGCTTTGCCGACCGCATTCGCGCGCACTGGGCCTGGGCCCTGCCGATTCCGGACGGGCTCGACCCGGCACTGGCCGGGCCATTGTTCTGTGCCGGCTCGACCGTGTTCAACCCGCTGTTGGAATTCGGCATCAAGCCCACCGACCGGGTCGGCGTGGTGGGTATCGGCGGCCTCGGCCACCTGGCGCTGCGCTTTCTCAACGCCTGGGGCTGCGAAGTCACGGCGTTCACTTCATCGCTGAGCAAGCAGGACGAAGCCAGGCGCCTGGGCGCACACAAGGTGGTCGCCTCGACCGACACCGATGCACTCAATGCCATTGCCGGCACCCTGGATTTTCTCCTGGTCACCGCCAACGCCAACCTCGACTGGACCGCCATGCTTGCCACCCTGCGCGGCAAGGGTCGCCTGCACTTTGTCGGCGTCGTGCCCGATGCCATTGCGGTGCACGTGTTCAACCTGATTCCCCAGCAAAAAGTCCTGTCCGCCTCACCGGTCGGCTCACCCGCCAACACCGCGACCATGCTGGAGTTCTGCGCACGCCATCAGATCCTGCCGCAGGTCGAGATGTTTCCCATGAGCCGGATCAACGAAGCCATCGATCATCTGCGCAGCGGCAAGGCGCGCTACCGGGTGGTGCTGGATGCCAGCAAATGACGGGCCCTTTGTAGGAGCTGGCTTGCCAGCGATGGTCGTAAACGATAACGCGCGTGAACTGGATAAACACGGCGCATTTGAGTCCATCGCCAGCAAGCTGGCTCCTACAATTCCCCGAGAATGCGGGAAGAACCTTTTTTACCCTCAGGGATTGGCTACTTGTTGCGCCGGCGCCGATGGCATATGCGGGTCGCTCCAGGTGAACCGATAGGCCTTGCTGGCTTCTTGCGGCACGCATTTTCCGGTGTCGGCATCCGCACCCACGATCGACCAGTTCGCCCGGGAGTTTTCACCCAGTTCACGGGCCGCTTCGGGTTTGAAGCACTGGCTCAGTACGTCATCCGGCACCAAGGCGTAGGCCTTGGGGTGTTCGCGCAGATACAGCGCGGCTTTTTCGATGGACGAATAGTCCATGCCGAAATGCACGATCGGCTGACGGGCAAACAACCAGTGCCCCTCTTCCCAGTTGACCAGCACCAGATCGGCGCCCTGGGTCATCGTCGCAGCCTGTGTCATGAGCACCTGATCGATGTTGGTGCCTTCCTTGAGCGGCTCGATGAAACCACGGGCGAACCACAACACGAACCAGGTCGCCACCAGTGCCGGGAACACCCGGCGCAAACGCGGGTGCCTTTTGAACCAGCGCTTGAGCATCCACGGAATCAACGGCGCAGCGATCAGCACCAGCCCGGGCAACGCCGGGTAGATGTACAACTTGCGCTTGCCGCTGCTGATGCAGAAAAACAGCACCACCAGCGCTACCCAACCGAGCAATACCAGGACCCGGCCGTCACGTTTTTGCAACTGACGGCGCCAGGCGGGCACCAGCCATGGCAGCACCAGCACCAGCGGTAGCCAGTACTGCGGAATAACGTTGGTGAAGAAGTACCAGAACGGTTCGCGGTGATGCCACGCGGCGGCATAGCGGCCCGCGGTCTGGTGCAGGAGGATTTCCCGCGCATAGGCAATTTCGTCTTCGCTGCCATTGAAGATGATGGACAAGGCCAAGGGCAACAACCAGATCGCAATCGCCGCAAGCATCAGCGCAAACCCCAGCAACCACTTGCGCGCCTCGCCGGGCATGGCCACCACACCGGGCCAATCCTTGCGTACCGCATAGGCGTAAGGAATCAGCAACAGCGCTGGCAAAAATCCCACGCCCTTGGTGATCACGCCGATGCCCATGGCCGCGCAGCCTACGTAAAACCAGCGCCATGCCGGGCCGAGCAGCAGGTGTCGCGCCAGACCGTACAGGCCCAGGGAGGTGAACAGAATCAACAAACTGTCGATCTGACCGGTACGCAGGATGCTGTAGGTCTGGTATGTCGCCAGGTACAACAGTGCGGCGTTGCGCCCGGTACGCTGGGTCCACAGGCGACGGCCCAGGTCATAGACCATCGCCGTGACCGTCACGGCCGAAAACAGTCCCGGGATGTAAAGGGCGATGTTGGGCTTGCCGGTCAGCCAGGTGAAAAACGCCACCGTCCACATGAAAATCGGCGGCTTGTCGCCGTAGATCTCGGCGGCCCGGTGCGGGATCAGCCACGAGCCGTTTTGCAGCATCTCCAGTGCGACGCCGAGGAAGCGTTCCTCATCCACATTCTGGGCCTGGCGCAGCCCCATTCCCGCGCCTATCAGCAACAGGGCAAGCAGCATCAGGCCCAGGCACTCGACCCTGGGCGACAACGATCTACGCATGGTTTATTCCTTCACGCTTCTGCTTTTGGCAATCAATTGCAGGTTGCGAAAATAGACAATGGAGCCGAACGCCTGCCCGGCGATGAACACCGGGTCCTCGCGATAAATGGCGTAGGCGAGCAGCAAGGTACTGCCGACGATGCTCAGGTACCAGAAGTTGGTCGGGATCACGCTGCGTTTCTTGTACTCGCTGTACAGCCACTGCAGGACAAAGCGCCCGGTAAAGGCCACCTGCCCCGCAAAACCGACGATCAGCCACAGGGTTTCACGAGACAACATCATCCTTCGATCTCCTGGGCAATGGTGTTCAGCCGCGTGCGCTTGATCAGCCACCAGACCCCGAACAAATCGAGAA
>NZ_JBGLYV010000055.1:0-43619 GCF_047304225.1 Pseudomonas sp. Pseusp3
TTCCACCGCCACCGCTCCCACCGCCGTCCTTCGCGTATGCAGAACCCATGATCGACAGGCCGTCAGGGAGTAACGGGGCGGCTGCAAGCATCATGGCGCATGACATTACAGCTACGAGACTCTTGTTTTTAAAAAGCATGATTGCTTCCGTAGGTGGTTGATATCGCGTGGCGTATGACGCGATATCCCTCAGACAGTTCAAGTTGTCACGACAGACGGCTGGAGCACCTTGAATCAGCAGGAAGACGACCTTCCTCAGGTTAATCAAACGCACCGTCGAGAATTTCATAAATCACCCCGGTGGCCAGCGCTACCAGGATCAAATCCGTACCGACCTGCTGCCACTCGTAACCCTCATAGTGGGGCAGTCTGCCGACCAGTCGGCCATCGAGTTTTTTGGCAATGCCCGGTGGAAGCGGCTTGCCTCGGGCGAGGTTCTTTTGAATACCCGGTGGCAAAGCCGGCCCGGGGCTCCAGTAGCCCGTATTCCCGCCAATGATCTCGAGCACGCTGCCTCGATTGATGCTTGGACCATTGCTCCAGTCCCCGCCACCGGAATTCTTGTTCTTGTTGCCATGACTGCCCTGGTTGCCATGGCTTGCCTTCCCGTTGCCCTGGCCGTTACCCGGATCGGCCAGCGCAGTCAGCGGACCGCTGACCAGAGTCAGACAGGTAATCGCTGCAATCAATGATCGAGACCTGAACATGAGTCGCTCCTTCGTGGCGGGAATATTCCCTGAAATTTAGACGCTATTGACGAAGTTGGTTCCATCGAGGCACAGAACCATAAACCGTCTACGCTCATCCGATCGAAGCCTTGCAGGTGTTTGCCGAAGGATGGGGCATGTCGATTGTATGCATCTCACAGCACCTCCCCGGAGACAGCGCCATGATCCGCCCCCTGCTGACCGCCCTCACCCTGCTCGCCTCAAGCGTCGCGGCCCACGCCGATGTCACGCCGTTCCCTGCCTCCTTCCAGACCCAGGACATCCCCGTCGATGGCGTCACGATGCACGTGCGCGTCGGCGGCAAGGGGCCGGCGGTGGTGCTGTTGCATGGCTTTGGCGACACCGGCGACATGTGGGCACCGCTGGCGGCCGATCTGGCGCGGGACCACACCGTGGTGGTGCCGGACCTGCGCGGCATGGGCCTGTCATCGATTCCAGCGGCGGGCTACGACAAGAAAACCCAGGCCGGCGACATCCGCGGCGTGTTGCATGCGCTGAAGATCGAGCACTCGGTGGTCGTCGGCCACGACATCGGCACCATGGTCGCCTTCGCCTATGCCTCGCGCTACCCGGAACACACCGATCGCCTGGTGGTGATGGACGCGCCGGTACCGGGCATTCCGCCGTGGAACGACATCGTGCGTTCGCCAATGCTGTGGCACTTCGACTTCGGCGGACCGGACATGGAACGCCTGGTCGCCGGGCGTGAGCGCCTCTACCTCGACCGCTTCTGGAACGAATTCGCCGGCAACCCGGCCAAGGTCGACGAAGGCACCCGCCAGCACTACGCCAGACTCTACGCCCGCCCCGGCGCCATGCACGCGGCCTTCGCCCAGTTCCGCAGCATTCGTCAGGATGCCGTGGACAATGAAGCGTCGATGGTCAAAAAACTGAGCATGCCGGTACTCGCGGTCGGCGGTGAGAAATCCTTCGGGGCCAATGAGGCCATCGTGATGCGCAATGCGGCGGACAAGGTCACCGAAGTGGTGATTCCGGGGGCCGGGCATTGGCTGATGGAGGAAGCGCCGACGCAGACCATCGCGGCGATTCGCGGGTTTATCGACAAGTGACGTCGAGACCTGCGATTTCCTGCAGGCACAACTCTGAAACCTTGTATGGAATTCCATTCGGTGAGCGCCCATTCGGCCCGAGATACTCGCCGCAACCTTCTTCGATATGAATCCACCCTTGATACGTCGCAGATACTTCAATGCGTGGCGCTGTTTCCCGATTGTTACCTCAGCGCCGCAGTTGTCACTTCTGCGCCGCCGAACTGGCCAATAGAGTATGGCCGTCGGTGTGCAGCAGGGTCGTCGACTTGTCGGCCCGCGCCGGCACCGATCCCCCCATCACGGAAGAGGTGAATCATGAGTTTCGTCAAAGTGGAAAAAAACCAGAGCAGCGCCCCGTCGGAAGCCGACATGAAAAAAGCCATGGTCGAGTCGGGCGGCAAGCCGGGCGAGGTCACCGGGACCAATGCCGCCCGCACCCTGACCTACACCGGCGTGGTCAATCACACGGTGTACGAGAACAAGCTGATCGAGGTCGCCAAGGGTAAGCGCACGAGCTGGAACTTCGTCTGGGCCGATGCCAAGGCCGCCTGAGGTCAAGGCGGGGCGGCCGATTGGCTGCCCCGCTGACTTGCCCCCTGATACAACCCCGATACCCGCTTGTAACACCAAGACACTTAGCCGCCCTGCCCCTCGCCCCTAGAGTGAAGCCGTCAATGGACTGCAGTGCCAGGCGCCAGCAACCCATTGATTGTCCAACACACCACCAAGGAAGAGGGAAACCATGAGCAAATCAATCGCTGTCAGCCAACAGAGCCAGCAGCTTCACAATGATGTGCAAGAAGCCGTCAAGTCGATCATGGGTGCAACGCAACTGAAGACGTCGGATTACGGCCCGGTATTGAGGTCGGCCCTGGCGGCTTCGCAAAAAACCGTCACCATCGAAATCGCCGCCGGCGACCTGACGCTGCTGAAGAAGTCCGGCTACAAGCTGTGCTTTGCCAAGAAGGTGGGTGACGCCGACTACAACGTGGTCTGGCAGTCCTATGACGCTTACCTGAGCAACAACGAGTTCAGCTGGACGCCTCAATATCAGCTGTTTGCGTCCAACCTGTTCAAGGCAAATGTGCAGGTCAAAGTCTCGACCAATATCGTCAATATCGGCCTGGGGCAAACATCGACACTCGATGAGCACGGTCTGTTGAGTTCGGCGGTTACCGGAGGACCGAACATTTCCATGACCTTTGTAAACGACTACGCACCCATCCATCCGGGTATCAACCAGCTATCTACCGGCATTGATGGCACTCAGGTCAGCACCCCCATTTACGTTGCGGTGGATCAGGTCGTCACCGGTGAAACCGTGCTGACGCCGGTGGAAACCATCCTCGTGTGGTTCGAACAGAACGTACAGACCAGCACCATGTTCAGTACCTCACGCTCCAAGGCGATCGAAATCGACTTGACGTTCGATAACACCGCAGGTCGCCTTTACGAAGGCGGTCAGTGGAAAACCGTGTAACCGTCATGCCGGGGCAACCTTGCGGTTGCCCCTTTCACTCCTCGTTGCCCGTCGTGGCGAAGTAACCCGTCAGCGAGCGGCAGATCGACTGCGCGAGGTCCTCCTGGGTGGCGATGCCATAGGGTCGATCACGATCGAACTGCGCCGACCAGCGAATCCGCCCCTGCGCCACATCCACCAGACGCAATGACGCTCGCACCCGCGAAGGCTCGACCCGCACGCTGCCCTCCAGGCAATAGCTGTAACGCCCGCCACGCTTGAAGTCCGGTACCGGTTCGCTGTTGCGTGCCACCCGCATCAACACATGATTGGTCCCGGTCTGCGCCTGTTCGAACGACTCGAACAGGCGGCAGCTCAACTCCTCGCACAAGCCCCGGGTAAAGTCATCGCCATCGCGGGTGAGGCAGGTAAACGGCTGGATCTGGACCACCGGATGGCGAGTGCCGACGCCCTTGGGCCGCAGCCGCTGATAGGTCAAGCGATAACACCCGGGTGGAATGCTCAAGCGCACCGGGTCCTGCTGGCCATTGCCGGCGTAATGCGCTGCGAGCTTGCGCCGCAAGCGCCCCACCTGGACTCGCACCACCGGATCGTCGCCCGTGCAATACACTGCCGGGTCACGACGAAACACCGCGATGCCGATGGCGTGTTCGGTCAGCGGCGTGTTGCAAGCCTGAAGGTCGTGCTCGACCAGAAAGCGCAACAGACCGCCCATGCGCCTGGACTTGGCAAACAACGGGCTGGCCAGCAACAGCGCCAGCACCCGCTCGATTTCTTCCCGATCGAGCGGCACGGGAACCCCCGCCGCAGTCGAATCGGCCATGCTTTTGATCACCATCGCCTGCCTCCGTGCAGGTTGCCGACAGGAATGGATGTCGCGCTCCGTAATTACCCTTGCAGCGTGAGCAGGAATGAGGCTCGGGCACTGCAACGACCAAGCGTAGCAGCCGTGTCGATATCGGCAGGCAATTGCGATGGTAGCAACCCGCCATCCGACGAACGTTCAATCTCGACGTCTGAAGAATTTGCACGACTTGCCCGCTTGTGGCCGCTGAGCCATTGCCCTCAGCCGCTGGCGAAGGGCTGCCCGCAGGCGCCCGCCTGCGGCACCAGCTGGATATCGACACGGCGGTTGGCCGCACGACCGGGTTCGGTGTCGTTGCTGGCGACCGGCTGGCTGGCAGCAAGTCCCTGGACGGCAAAGCAGCTGTCCGGCAGGTCGCCCATCCGTTGCATCCAGCCACGCACGGCAATGGCGCGGGCGTGGGATAGCTGCCGATTGTGCTCAGGACTGCCGCTGGCATCCGTATGCCCGGTGATCACGATCAGCCAGCCTGGCTGGGCCTTGATGTCGGCCAGGGCGCTGATCAAGACCTTGGTCGAGTCGGGCTTGAGCTGCGCACTGCCCGCTTCGAACAGTGAAAGACTGTCCAGTCGCACGGGGTCACGGATCACCTGCCCCGGTTGGAAGAGGCCCCGGAGACCCGGCCGGCCCTCACCATTCCCGGTCGAAACGCTCCACCAGACCCCGCTGGCCAGTACCAGCGTGGCCGCCACTGCACCCATCAGGAACGCGGTGCGACGCCTCGATGTTTTCATCTCGGGCATAGGCATAGGGGCAGCCGGCAAAATCACAACGGGGGTGACCAGTGCCCGTTCAGGGGCAGCCACTGCCAGCGGTACCGTGGTGCCCGGCAGCTGGCTTTGCTGCACGCGGAACATGACACTCTGGAGCTGCTGGCGCAGGGTCTGCAAGGCGACCACGGGAACCGCTGCCTGCAGATCCAGGCGTGATTGCAGATGCTCCATTTCAACCGCAAGGTGAGCGAGAGCCGTCAGGTTTCGTTCATGCACTTCCAGGCTGCGCAGCAACCATTGCAGTTGAGCGAATAGCCAGGCCAGGATTTCCAGGCGGGAAGATGGCGCGGGCGGCCACACGCCGGACCA
Organism: Pseudomonas sp. Pseusp3; assembly: GCF_047304225.1. Classification (NCBI taxonomy): domain Bacteria; kingdom Pseudomonadati; phylum Pseudomonadota; class Gammaproteobacteria; order Pseudomonadales; family Pseudomonadaceae; genus Pseudomonas; species Pseudomonas sp. Pseusp3. The sequence goes on from NZ_JBGLYV010000055.1 coordinate 5,208, forward strand.
CTCACCGGCAAGTGCCTCGATCAGTGCAATCCCCTGGGTCATGCCGTCAAGTCCGCAGCGGTGACTGCGTGCCAGCGCGAAGGCTGCCGCCGTCTGCAGATCCGCTCCGTTGCACTGGAAAAGTACCAGGCATAACTGCTCCACCCTGGCCCAGTCCACATCGGGACAGGCTGGGTGACTCAGTTTGGCCAGTTCATCGCGCAGAGCCGCACACTCAGCAAACTCGCGCGGATCACCGCCCACGCGAATTCGCATTTCAAATAACGCCGTCATCCGGCCTCCCTTCCTTGCAGATTCGATTACGACAGCCAGTTGCGCTGTTTGAGGTGACGCACCACGACTTTGCCCTGCGCGGCCAGGGTCGTGCCGAACGTCACCCGGCCGCCGCCCTTGAGTTGCGCCTCCAGGGCATATTCCAGGTGCCCCGGTTGAACCTGTGGCAGCTGCTCGATGCTCACCGCCGCCAGACGTGGTTCGTACTTGATCAGGGTATCTTGCAGCGTCCTCATCAACCCCTGTGCCGAGGCGGGCAACCCCTGCAGGATCACGCCCATGTCCGGGAGCCCGTAATCGGGCAAATGAGCGAGAGTACCGGCACGGCTGTTGAGGATGCGCTGCACATTGTCCAGCACCGACAGGGTGTGCTGATCCTCTTCACTGACCTGGGACAGTTCCAGGTCACCGTCGAAGTTCTGCAGGAGCGTTTCATAGAGCGAAGGATTCAACTCGGGCATTGGTTACTCCTTGGCCAACGGTCGCAGGGTCAATCGGTTATCCCCCAACTCGACGACGCGCGCCCGGTCCGGCTCCAGGTCATCGCGCGACAGCGTCAGGCGCCAGGTATTGCGCTCGGTGTCGGGCAGGCGAAACAACGCGACCACCGAGATGAACCGTGCGTCCTTATCCATCGGTACATTCAGTTGCATCCCTTCCCCGGGCTTGACCACCACGGCCCGCGTGTCCAGCAGGTCGCCGGACAGCACACTGTCGTCATCGCCCAGCAGGCTGTCGTAGGCAGCCTTCTGTACTTTCCTGTCATCGCGCAATTGGTACACCCGCACCAGCGTTGGCACCGACAAGCCATTCATGTCTGTCCCATCGGTGTTGGTCGCCACCCGGGCATTCAAATCCAGGTGCAGGGTTTTCACCTGTTTGTAAAACATCGCCCGGCCGATGGACGCGGTGGAATCGCTCGCCGATTGGGTCAGACCGCAGCCAGCGAGCAACGCGGCGAGTGCAACGATCATCAGTGGGTTAATAGCGGTACGCGACATGCTGTAGTTCCTTGGCGTCGGGATTGCTTTTCAGGCCTTGGTAGCGGCCCAGATTGATCGTGATGCTGTGGTCTTGCGCGTCCTGCCGGGTATCTCGGCCCGCGCTCAACATGCCGGTCATGCCGAGCAGTACGGGGGCTCCTCCCAGAACCGCTTGCGGCAGGCTGCGTACGGGCAGCGATAGCTGCAGTCGGGCGGTGCAGCGCCAGCCCAGGTAAACCCGCAGCAGTACCAGCAGATCGTTGTACAACTGGCCATGGGGCAGCCAGCCACGCGCCTCGTCTTGATCCTCGGTGAACAGCGCCAGATGCAATTGGCTGTTGGCGTCGTACCCGACAGCGCCGAGCGGCATGCCCTGGGACAGGCTCACCGGGTGACGCGTGGACAGGCTTGCCGGCTGCGCCAGGGCAATCTTCTGCGGCCAGTGCGGGGTCACTTTCACTCGGGTATCGGGCGCAAGCAGCGTCACCAGCGCGATGATGCCCTCGGCATTGCGGGTGGGCAGGCGCATCGCGCCAAGCAGCGCCAGGAAGCGCGAGACCGGTGTGGCGATGCGCTCGGTGGTGCCGGGAATTCCCAGGCCGATCAAGCCCAGCAGGCATTGCGAAGTCGCATCGCTACCGCCTGCTTCGAAGGTGGCCGGGTACGAGTACTTGCGCCAGATGCGATAGAACTGGGTGAAGATACGGTGATTGAAAATATCGAGGAAAGCCTCCAGCGCCTGATGGCCTTCCCGACGCTGGGCGATATCGTCCAGAAAAGTCGTCGGCATTGGCGAATCCACGCCATACAGGCCGAGCAGACGCGTGCGTACCGTGGCCGGGCGCCGAGGATGATTTTCATCGGTTTCGATCGCTTTCAGTTCTCCGGCAGGAAAACCCATGCCCGGATCGGGTCGAAAGCGTACCGGGTCGTCTGCCGGGTGCGTGGTGCTGCCCAGAGGCGGCCGATCGGGCAGTGCCTGCTCCAGCAACTGGCAGAAGCGATACAGACTGGCCTCGGCCACCCGCCCCTCCAGCGCCTCCAGCAGTCCACTGGCTTTCAGCCGGGAATACGCTGACTGTGGTTCTCGTTCCATCGCAGGCACTTTCCAGTAGGTTGAAGAATCAGCGTGAGCTGGTTGAACAGGTGTATGTCGGCGTACAAACCGAAGAAGCGATGGAGCATTTCGCCGAACAGGCTGATGTCGCCTTCACCGCAAAAACCGTTGGCATCCAGGGTGACCTCGATGTCCACCCCACGCAGCAGAAAACCTTTTTCGAAGCGCTGCACCAGGTGGTGCCTGACCTCGACGATGGCCGCCAGGCGCCGCCGGTTCAGCTCACTGCCGGTCCAGTCGTACAACGCCAGGGTGCCGCGCAGCACTTCGGCGTTGTCGAGCATTGGCAGGAAGTTCGAGCCCAGGTGGCTGAGTACTCGCCAGTGGAAACGGTCGCGGTTCGGCGGATAGCACGGCAAGGTCGGCGCACAGAGGTTGCGTACTCGCAAGTCCGTCTGTGTGGACTGCACCAGGGTGTCGAGCAAGGTGCTCTGCAACGCCTTGCGCGGCAGTTGGCCGTGGGTGCCGGTCAGGTGCAGGGACAGGCTTTCGTCGTTACGCAGATTGTCCTTGTCAAAGCCCTCGCCGCCGAGGATCAACCAGGTATCGTGCAGGCCATTGGCACCCTGTTTCAGGCGGGTATGGAAGTAACGCTCTGGCGCTACATCGCGCAGCATGCCGCCCTTGTGGCGGAAACTGGTGAATGGCACGTAGTCGTGGCGCTCGGCGTTCTTCGACGCGGTGACCCGATCCACCGAATAGATCTCCGTATGACCGTCCTGCAAGCGCATGGGACGAAGCAGGTAGTCCGTCTGCAACGGTTGCAGCGTCAGCGGGTCGGACTCCAGCGTGAACAGATTGATCACCGGCACCGCATGCAGGCGAATGTGCTCGGCGCTCAGGTTGAAAGCTTGAGGCCAGGACTCGCGCAGGACCACCTCCAGTTCAAACCAGGCTATACCCGTTGCAAACTTTAAATGCTCGAGCCCGCACAAGGTCACGAACATGAATTTTTCGCGGAAGGTGAAATATTCCAGCAGCAACTGATACCCGCTGAAGGCGCTGTCACCCTTGGGCCACAGACGATCCTCTTCGGCAAAGCCCTTGGTCGCGAAATGCCCCTCCAACGGTTGACGCTCCGAGTCGCCAGGCAGGCGTACGTACAAGGCCTGGGTATTGAGGGTCAGCGCCTGATGCAACGCGCAGGCCAGCGGCGCGTCGGCATTGAGGTACAGCGGCAGGCGACTGAGGTCAATCTGGTTCCAGTCGGTCATTGCACCGCAGGTAAAGCGAAGTCGCAGCAACGAACGCCCGTCGGGTTCGTGAGCCAGTCGCACGGACTCGAGAGCCAGCGGCCGTAACGTCAGATCCTGGGTGGTGGTGTAGCGGCAACGGGTTCGCTGCGGGCCGATGGGCTGCGACAGTACTTCAAAACCGGTTGCGATCACTTCGCTGTGCTTCAACTCGTCCAGCTGCGGTGAAAGCTCGACAATCGATAGCGATGGAATGGTGCGCAGGTAATGCGGCCACAACAGACTGACAAGGCCTTCGGTCAACTCCGGCAGATCATCGTCGAGCTTCTCGCGCAGGCGCCCCATCAGGAAGGCGAAGCCCTCGAACAGGCGCTCCACATAAGGATCGCGCGCGCCGGGCTTGTCCAGGTTCAAATGCGCAGCCCGGTCCGGAAAAGCCTCGGCAAATTCCTGGCCGGCCTCACGCAGGTAGCGCATCTCGGCGTCGTAATAACGCAGTGTCAGATTGTCCATGCTCACAATAAAAATCCTGATGAATGAGGGTTAGCCGCACAGCACCGCGGCGCGTACCGGATCGATGGCCACCAGCGCCGCCAGCAGTGCGTCCATTCGCTGGCCCAGGGCGGTTTTGTCGGTGTCGTTGCGCTGGGCTTTCAAACGCAACAGCTTGAGCAGCCGGGCCTTGACCTCGAAACTCAGCTGCGGCTCCCACTGCGCCAGCGCCTGGCGCTGCGCGGTCGCGTCCAGCTCGCCGAGCAGATGCAGCGCCAGATCACTCTTGCCGTACTGCTCGGCCACCCGCGCCATCAGCAGGTGCAACAACCAGCGCTGTCGGCCGGTGTGAATGTCGGGACGCTGCGCCAGCCAGGCCAGCGCATGCTCGACGCCGTCGCTGTCGGCCTGCGCCAGGGCTTCGCTCTCCAGCAACAGGATCTCGGTGTCCGCACTTGCCGGTGCGGCGGACGGTGCAGGCAACCACTGCTGTTGGCGATTGCCGCTGACGTGCTGGGTGATCCACTCGCGGGTGGTCTCATCGGCGAAAGGCGTGCCGTCGCTCCAGCACAGCGTTTCCAGGCCCGGCAATCGGTCGAGGAACATCCCCAGGTCGCGCTTGGCGATATCGGCCCAGCTGTCCTGGGGCGCGGGTTGTTTGCTCAACGCCTGGCAGGTGTACCACTGCAGATCCAGCCAGAAATGATTGACGCCTTCGGCGTAGATTCGCTCGACCTGATCGAGCAACTCGCTCCAGCTCTGCTGCAGATACAGGCGCTTGAGTTGCGCCCGGTAGTCGCCCCGGGGCGGCGTCAGGCGCGTCAGGCCATTGGCGTCTTGAGGCGGCGTTTGCTGCACCGTGTCCCAACGCAGGCTCTTCATCAGGCGATGGGCCGCCAGCCAGCCCTGGGGTTGTTCGCGCAGATACCCGGCGAGCGCCCGACCACTGTCCAGCAGATCACGACCGGATTTGATGGCCGTCGCAGCGGCTGCACCGGTCTGGACATTGGCGTCATGGCTGGCACTGTTCTGCGGCACCAGTGCATCCACCCCGCCGGACTGCGCCAATCGCGCGGACAATGCGCCATACAGCGCGTCCAGCGCCGGACGTTGGTCCTGAGGCCATGCGTCCAGTCCGCGCTCGAGCCAGGCCAATGCCGTCACCGTGCGCTCCGCTTCGTCCTTCACCACTTCCGGGTACAGCGACAGGCAGTCGAGCACCTTGGCGCTGGTCAACCACTCCAGGGCCATCTTGCGGCTATTGGGCCGCATGGGCAGGACTTGTTCGGCGTAGCGTTCGATCAAGGCCGCCAACAATTCCAGGCCATCGGCCAGACCGGCCTCACCGTCCTTCTGCAAGCGCGCCCACAGGTAGTAGGTGGCCACGCGCAGGTCCTTGCAGCGCTGGGTGAGCAGTTTCTGCGCCAGTTGCATCACCAGGTCGGCGTCCGCGCCGGACAGCTTGTTGACCTCCTCGCGCATGCACTGGAAGTCGTCGTCGTAGCCGGGGTCTTCGCCGACCGGTGATTCAACGCTGATGGGCTGCAACCAGGCTTGCCAGCGTTCGGCGTGCAGCCGGGCCAGAGACAGGGCGTCACGCTCACCCAGGCAGCGGGCGATCAGGCTTCGCAGGCTCATTCGACACTCCCGTTTTGCGCTACTGCCGCACCGCTCTCACCGACGAAAATCTGCGTCGGCAACTTGAAGTCCCGCAGCTTGAGCAAGGTCAGCGGGCCCGCCCCCAGTTCCGTGCGCAGGTACCAGGTCAGGTCGATGCCATCGGGGGCCCTGAGCTGCAGGCGGACCTGGCTGCCACTGTCGGTCAGCGGCGTGACCTTAGCTTTTTCCAGCAGGCGGATCAGGCCCCAGGTGCCTTCGTAATCGCCGAACAGGCGCTCACCGGCAACCACGCTGGTCCAGGTCAGGCGGGTACCTGGATGGCTGGTGAAGCCCGGCCAGCTGAAGCGTTGCCAGCTTTCTTTCTGGTTGAAGTAGTGGTGTTTTTCGCCGTTGAGGATGAAGGTGGTTTGCACCACATCGCGTACCGGTTTGCCCTGCAATTCGAAACTCATGCCCATGCCGCCGTCGGTGTAGAGCACGTCGGCCAGGTGGCTGAGCTGGTTGATCGCTGCGAGGAACTGCGGGTTGAAGCGCAGGCCCTGGCTGTGCCGCGAGTCGGCCACCCAGCGGCTGCCTTCCTTGCGCAGCACGCCGCCCAGTTGTTGCTGCAGGAATTGTTCGATGCGCCCGGAATCGGCGCGGATCATCTGCCCGAGCATGGGCAGGGAAGCGTCGTTGGTGGTGGCCGCAAAGGGGTAGCGGCCGGCGAAAGCGCTGTGCCAGTCGCTGACGATCGCCCGTTGCCACTGGCTGTTGAGGCCCGCGGCCGAGGGTTGCAGGACGCGTTGCCAGGCCTGTTCCAGCGGCTGCACGAACAAGGTCTGGCCGACGCTGTCCCACTCTGCGCCGAGGCTGGCGGCGAGCAGGCTGGCGTAGGCCTGGGTGTCGGTGAGGTCGACGTTTTTGCCCTGGAACACGCTTTGGGCCAGGGCCTGGATCATGGCTTGCGGGTCGGTGGCACTGCGCACTTGCTGCAATTTCAGGCGCACTTGGGTAACGCGGTTGAGGAAGGCGTGCAGGCTCAGGCGTTCGTCGTTTTTGCCTTCGGCGTCCTTACCCAGCAAGGCCAGCAGCGGGCCGAAGCTGGCGTCCAGCGGATGGCTGAGGGTGGGCTGTTCGATCACTGGCACCGGGTCCTGAGCGATCAGTTTTTGCGCCGACTTCACCAGCGAATCGGCCAAGGCCTGCCCGCGCGCGCCGGCCTGGCCCTGATACGCCAGGGTGTTCATCAGCGCGATCAGCGGTGACTGGCGCACGTCGCTCATCAGCGCCAGTTGATCGATCACCTCGCCGAGGCTGTCCACCGGCTGCCAGCGCAGGCTGTTGAGGAAGTCCAGCCAGGCGTTGGCGTAGTCCTGGAAGTAGCGCTCGGTCAGCTGTTGGCGCAACTGGTCCGGGGTCAGCTCGGCGGCGAGGTCTGTCGGGCGGTCGCTGAGCACCCAGTCGATTTCCTCGCGACGGGCCTCGGCGATGGCGTCGATGGCGCCGCGCACCTGGCCTTCCCAGGCCTGGCGGGTGAACACGCCGGAGACGGTTTTATTGCTGACAAACAGCGCCCGGGCATCGGTGTCGCCGACCATCTGCGGCAGGCTCAGCGCCGGGTAGTGATTGGCCGCGTCGTTGAGGACTTTTTGATACAGGCTGGCCTGGGCGTTGCGCTGGCCCAACTGGCCGAGCAGCACTTGGCGGACTTGCGCCACCAGTCGTTTATCGGGCTCGATGCGCCAGTCCGGGTGCTCCGCCAGTTGCTCGGCGTAGAACTGCCAAAGGATTGGCGACAGGGCTTGCCAGAGGCCCGGCGAAATACCGGTGCGTTGTGGTTGCGCCTCACCAAGGGTCTGGGCGAGGAAAGTTGCGTCGGCTTTTTCCGGATGGGCCAACATCAAGTAGGCCTTGAGCTGCGCGTAGGCGGCAGCGGCGCCGGTGACACGCTCGGGGCTGTCCGGGGGCAGTTTGAGCAAGGCGTTGAGTTGCTGTTGCAGAGTGGCGGCAGCCGGGTCGCGCAGCAGGCGGTTGTTGGCCTCCACAAAACGTGGCCATAGCGTTGCCAGCAGTTGCTCGTTGTGGTTCAGGCCGAAGCGTTGATACCAGGGGGTGCCGTATTCGGCGCGGTAATCCAGGCGACCCAATTCCCGGGCGACCTCATAGAGAGCGCGCAATTGTTCGTCAGCAGATTGCGCCTGGTGCATCGCTGTGACGGCCGTCTGTACCTCGGCGATGTGCACGCGGTTGCTCGCGAACGAGTACAACAGGCCGGCGCCCCATACCGCGATCAGACCTAACGCCAGCACATGGCCGACTCTCGCAGCGCCCCAACCGAAGCGACGGTGCTGAACCGCCTTGTCGCCGAGCACGCCTTCCCAGGGCGGGGTGACATGCCAAAAGTGCTTCGCGTGTTCATGAGCGCCCTGCAACGGCAAGCTGAACCACAACCCGCGCAACGGCACACCACGGTCAAACACACGCCACAACGGATCAAGCGCCTGCCGCCAGCGGGCAATGCCCTCGACCTGAAGATCGCGAGCCAGGCGCACCAGAAAGTCATGACCCATAACGTCGCGCATCTGCGTCCAGCCTGCCTGACGCAGGGGATCGAGCAGGCTGTCCAGCGAGGTTTCCAGAGCCTGCGCCGTGGCAGGTGACGGCAACAGGCAACCGACCGGCTGGGTCGGACGTTTGTCCTGTTTCCATTTGCTATCGCAGACCTGCCACAAGTGCAGCGGTAGTTGCCAGCGCAGTTGGCAGGCCAGTTCTTGCAAGTGACGCGCGCCGACGTCCATGGCGGCGGTGTCGGCGCTTTGCGCTGTGTTCAGCGCCCAGACCACACCATCCAGCGGGCGCCAGCGGGTCAAGCCATGCCAGCGTGTGCGCCATGATTGGTCCAGTTGGCTTTGTGCGCTGCCGCCCCAGAGCAGGATGGTGTCGTGGCTTGCGAGCCATTTTTTATCTCTGAGGGTTGGAGCGATGGCGTCGATCTGATCAGGTTCGCCAACCATGAGCAGCAAGCGGAATTTATGGCGCCAGAGCAGGTTGTGATTTTCGAGGAGGTATTTCCTTAGCCCCGGCACCCATGAGTCATTCGCTGAAGCGTCCTCTTTGCTCAACGGCGAAGTCGCCATCGCGCCCGTTGCGCCAACCACTCGACTCGATTGAGTGACTGCCAATCGATCCCACGCCAGCAGTACCACCGGGCAGAACCAGCACAAGGCAAACCAGGTCCCGGCCCCCCACAGCGCCAACGATTTGAGTGGCAGTCGAGGCCAGCCGAAATACTCGCGGCTCAAGTCGTACAGCAGACAACCGAACACCACCAGTACCGTCAACACCAGCAGATAACCCAGTCCCACCTTCTTCAGAGAGCCTTCGCCCGTCTTCTTAATCATTGCCATGAGGCACCGCCATTCCTATAGCCAATCGATTGTTTCCGTCCTGGCTCAGCCAGCCACAGGGCTGTCCGGCCTCCATTGCCTGCAACAACGCCAAGGACATGCCGATGAAGGGCGCCAGCTGCGCCAATACGCCCCAGTGCCCTGACAATTGATGTTCGGCAGACTGCCAGCCGCCTGCCACGAAAGCGCCCTGACTGGTTTTATCCAGCGCCAGGCAAGCCGGCGGTGCCGCGTCCAGCCCGGCGTAGCGCTGTAGCTGCACACAGAGTTCAGCGGGCGATTCATCGGGCTCGCGCAACAGGTACTCGCCCCTGTGCAATAACTGCCGGCCCTGATGGCTCACCAACCAGAGAAATCCTGCTTCACCGGGCAGATCCGGCTCGTCAGCGCTCGGCACCGACATCACCCCGGCGCAGAGCACCCAATCCGCCTCGTCGCAACAGTCGTGGTGAAACGCATCAATGAGCGTGTCCAGATCGCTCAGGTCATCCAAAGGCATGCGCGCTTCGGGCAACACCACGCCGCCCTTGGCCACTGCCTTCAAATAGGCGCTTTGACTGGCCTCATCCCCGATCCAGGCGATCCCTCGCAACGACGGCCATCGTTCTTTCAACTCGGGGAGTTCAAGGGTCATCCGCGCCAGGCGTCGGGCCAACGCCGGAGCACGCTCACTGGACGAGCCCAGCGCCACCGGGCAGCACAACATGGGTTGTGCGGCGCCATCCGGCTTCGATGGCTTGGGTGCGGGCGCACCGGCCATCAAACCGTGGTAATGGGTTTGCTCATCGCCCACGGGCCCCAGCAGCAACACTTGCTCCACCGGCAGACCCAGGCACCGCCACCCCCACCAGCGCTGCACAGCGGCATCAACCGTGCGCCGATACACATCGCGGTTGAACAGGCCGATTTGCCACCCCAGCACACGCAGGGCCAGTGCCAACATCCAACACAACGGCAGCACGGCACTCCATAACCAGAGCTCCAGTCGTGGCTGATCCTCTGGCCATAACGACAACAACACCGCCGACTGCAACCCCCAGAGCCACAGCAAAGCGAGCCACCAGCGTCGCCAACGGGGTTCGCGCGGTTCGATAACGTCCGGGTATTGCGGCGCCCGATTCATGGCGCCGACATCATTGACGAAGCGGCAAGGGAGCTGACCAGTTGGCAGCCGCATTCACACTGGCACCCATCCAGCGCCACGGGCGTGTCGTCCATGGTCGCTATCGAGGTGCCCTCCTTGATGCGTGTCAGCCCGTGCAAATCGCAGCGGGCCTGATCCCCCACGCAGGCCACCGGGAAACCGAAGGCCTCGTAGTGACCTTCAAGCACTTCACCACCGAAAGGGCTGAGCGAGTCGCCCATGCGTACCAGAGGCAACATCACACGTCCTCCCCGGTGAGTTCGAACAAACTGCCCGCCTCGCGCAACATGGCGGTGGTTCGATCGATCATCTGCGCATAGTTTTCCTCAGCAATCTGCTGCTTGAGCTCAGCCGCCACCTGGCCGATATGAGCCGTGGGTTTGAGCAACTGTGCAGCCTCCGGCAGGAACGGCAGCGCCACACCCCGCGCCTTGTCGATCACCTGATAACCGATGGTGGCGCCACCGATGCCCGCGGCCAGCCCGCCAACCCCGCCCAGCACCCCACCGCGCTTGATGCCGTAGACCGTTGCACCGGCGAGCATCGCCACGCCCAGTATTCGTCCAGCCACCACCACGGGTGCCAGGTCCCGGCTGTTGGCATTGCCGAAATACGTCATGCGATAGAAGAAATAACCGGCCCACAGCTCACGGGATTTCAACGCGTCATGCATGAACCAGGCCCGGGAGTCGTGTATCTGGTCATCGAACAGCGCGACCACCAGCGCCATGCGCGGGTCGGTGCTGGGTGTGCCTCGGTCATCGCGGAACAATTGTTTGGTGCGCAGATCACCTGCGGCCCTGATCGCGGCGTGGTCTTGCAATTCATCGTTTTCGTTGAGCAGATAGATGGCGTCGCGCAAGATCACATCGGTGATCGTACCGGCCGCACTGGTTTGCTTGCGGTCGAAGCCTTTGTAGTCGCGTTTGAATTCCGCAGCCGCCTCGCTGAGCTGGGTTTTGTCGATCTGCGGTTCGTAGATGGGCGGGCCGGGGTGGTTCGTTGCCGCCTCGGGCGCTTTCAGCCGATCGGCCAGGATGATTTTTTTCTGCTTTTCGTAGGCCTCGCGTTGTTGTTCGGTCTCGTAGCCAGTGATTTCGTTGGCCTGGGTGAAAAACGGCTGATGCTTGTAACTGTCGTTGTTCTGCAACGGGTCATTGGCATAACGACCGATGCGCCAGCCGGTGATCCAGCCCAGTTGATCGGCGAGGGTTTCTTCCACGGTGATGCCGAGTGGTTGCGGTTTGTATTCCCAGGGTTTTGTGTGGGTGGGGGTGTCGGCGGTGATGCCTGGGAGGGTGTAGCGCCAGGCGTTGAAGCGTTCGATGACTTGCTGATTGACCACAAACTCTGACAAGGTTTGTGGCCCCATTTCCCGCCAAGACTTCTGCTCCAACAAATTTATCGGCAACACTGCTTCCGGCACCTGCAACGGTGCGCCCGCTGCAAATGCTTCGGCATAGAGGTCGTGCAGGACAATCTGCGATACCAGTTCATCAGTACCGCCACGAGCCTTGCCCTGGTCATTCTGCGGATAACCACCCCCGACATCGGAATGCACACCGGGGTACACCACTTCAAAGGTGTTGGGCGGGTACTGACCGTCCTCGTTGCGGATCGAGTCCAGCGGAAAACACGAGCGCTGCTCGAAGGCCGCGACGAAGTGCCGGCAGCGTTTGACGAAGCTCGGAAACTTCGCGGCGTCAGGCAGCAACTGACTGTCATCGGCCCAGTCCATGTGCCCGGCGAAAAAAGGCGCCGCATGGGCGATACCGACCGAGGCGACGGTGTCCAGCACACCGAGAAATTCGACGCTGACTGGCAAACCGATCAGACGTTGTTCGGGGAGGTCGGCGCCGGCCGGCGTATCGAACAGCTGGCTCAGCCAGGTCACGAAGGTGCGAGCCTCAGCCGCGCCGCGCGAGAAGCCGTAAACGTACAGTTTGATTCCCAGTACTTTGGGTTGCCGGGACTTTTCTTTGCATTTCTCCAAAGCCTCCAGCAGTCCCTTCATGACTCGCCGTCGTTTGCCCTTCCCCAGGACGCTCATCAGCGGCTTCCGCCAGGTACTCATGTCTTCGACTGCTTTTTTTCTGTCGGCTTTGGATAACTCTTCGTTGGCCAACGCAACCGTCAGAGCATGAGCCACTGACATTAATGCCCAATTAATGCGATTTTCACCTCCCGTCGCAAACTTCAGCCCATCTTCACTGTAATCCAGTTCGCCAACTTCCGGAAAAGGCGTACCGACACCGGGCATGTAATAAGAGAAATATCCCTTTTTCTCTGCGTTCTCGCCTCTTAGCGAGGCATGAAAAAGCTTGGCGATATTGCTCGGGTGATTCTTCTTCGTATCATTGAATTCGTTATTGTTAGTGCCATCGAAGAACAGACCGATGTGCAGGCTGTGGCAACAATCGTACCGCTGGGACTGTCCTTTGGAATTGACGCTTCGCTGATGACCAAGCTCCTCGGCGGTTTGCTTTTCATAATTGTCAGTCACCGTCACAACATCATCGGGCAAGCGCCCTTCCACTGGAAAAACCGGCGGAGCCCATACCTTGGCGCCTTTATTGTTCTTTACTTCGGACATACGGCAGGCTCCTTCGATTCTCTAGCTTCTTGAATTGGATAATTAGGCGAGCTTGGTGCCCAGCAAGAAGTTGTCACCTTGACTTGATTGCAGGTTAAAAAATGGACTTTAAGATCGCATGATTTGGTTCCCGGCCACTCTGGAATTTCCACAATCGCACTGTAGTGCTGATAGTTTGCTTTATGTTTTGCTTGAGCGGCTCTATAGCCATCAGTTCCTAGCGGCGGCCATTTAGAGTAAGCATAAGGATCGGTATCGACTTCCCACTCAATATTCGCCTTCAAACCTGGGCGCCATTTAATCGGCATGATAATGCAACAAGAACGCCCCCCTCCGCCGTCGGCCCGATAGCCATTAACCGAGAGCCAGTTAATATTGTGCAGCGTATGATTAATTGCTTGTATATTCCCACCAGCCATCTCATTGTCCGCCGTGGAACATCCAACTAATGCCAGTCCCAACAAGCCCAACAACCATCGCACCCTTGTTTTTTTCATAATTATCTCCCTCACCGCTCACTCCCTTATGCAATTTCAGGCTGCAAGGGAAAAACCCTCAGGGGATACTTTCTCTTGCAGCGTTTTGTAATCGTCAGTCACGATCACAACATCACCAGACAAACACCCCGTAGCCGAAAAACTGGGGGCGTCCACGCTTTAGCTTTTGAGTTGTTTTTCATTTCGGACATACAGCGGGTTCCTTCATCTCCCTAGCCTCTTGAATCGGATAGTTAGGCGAACTTGGTGCCCAGCAAGAGGTCGTCACCTTGACTTGATTACAAGTTAAAAAATGCACTTTAAGGTCGCATGACTTTGTTCCCGGCCACTCTGGAATATCTAGGATGGTGGCGTAACGCCGATAATTGGCGGAATGTTTGGCATAAGCATCTCGGAACTCTATTGATGTTACAGATGGCATTTTTGCATGCGGCTCCGGATCTACTTCCCATTCGACATTAACCTTCAAACCAGGCCGCCATTTAGTCGGCATGATGATGCAACAAGAACGTCCCCCTCCACCGTCGGCCCGATAGCCGTTAACCGAGAGCCAGTTAATATTGCTCAACGTATGATTGACAGCTTGTATGTTCCCACCTGCCATTTCATTGTCCGCCGTGGAGCATCCAACCAATGCCAATCCAAGCAAGCCCAACAACCATCGCGCCATAGTTCTTCTCAAAGTTATCTCCATCACCGCTTACTCCCTTATTTCATTTCAGGCCGCATGGGAGAAATCCCGATGTATCTAAAGCACAGTTCTGGCTGGACAGGCGTTTACGTCAAGATCATAGAACTCAAGCCTTTCCTTATCCGGGAGCCCGTTATCGGCCTGGCAGTATTTATCCAGCAGGTAGCCTTCGAACTCCCGATCAGCGATCAGTTTTCTCTTGTGGTCGCTGTGCAACAGCATAGTGTCGACAACGAAGTCCACGGGCATACCGAGCACAACAATGAAGGGGCAGGCGATACTCAGATAACAAGCTACAGGTGTGTAGTCGTAACCTCCGCGACCCTCCAGGGTGAGCATGGCCCAATCATATTGAATGGCCGGATAGTAATAGTTCGAACTATAGTTTTTTCGCGATGACGCATCTCGCTCAATCAAAGTCCCGCAGCCGACAATTGAAAAAACAACACCCAATAACGGTATAACCATCATGCGCTTCAGCACGTTCATCTCCTTCACTCGTTTATCCCTATAACGCGCCACGAGCATTAAACAGCTATCAAACCGGCACATTGGAATCAGGCAAGTTCTGCCGAACGTACTCGCTGAAATCGCCAAAGTAATTTTCCCGTTCGGCTTGCAGGATCAATGAGTACAGCAAGTTGAAACGCTGCTCCTTAGTCCCTTCCAGATGATCGAACTTCCCACCATTGAGCATTCGCTGAGCGTCACCGATGCAACCAATGAGTGCGCATTGCTCATCACTGAGCTCCACGAAGGGACTGACTTCGATGCCGCTCTGCTTCCTCAGGCGAGTGCCTGGCAGCCATTGCGGCTGGTCTTCGCGATCGAGCCAGCCCCAGCAGCAGGCGACTTGCAGGAACTCGGCGCGCTGTTCGCTGGTGAGGATGGTGTTCAGCAGCAGGGGAAAGATTCGCGGATCGTAAAAACGCAACAAGCCGGCCTGCCCGCCCCACTGCATTTGAAAGAGCGCTTGCAAGGCTTGACTCAGTTCTTGAAACCGCAGGGACGTGACCAAGACCATCAGGCGAGCCTCGGACGCGCCGTGTTCGATCAGCTCTTCCAGCCAGGCCCTGTGTTGCCAGATGGTCAGGTCCAGGCGCATCAACAGCGGGGCCTGGTCCAGCAGCTTTTCTTCCGGCGTCCCCGTGAACAAAGAGAACCATGGCGCCTTGGGGCTCAGTGCCTGCAACCCGGGAACCGCGCAATGGCTCCAATTAGCCTGATCAAGCAAAAGGTCGACTTCCTGTACTCCGACCAAGGCGCACACCCGTTCTATCTGCTCCAGCCATTGGATTGGCGTTTTCATCTTTATCTTTCCTCCATCAACCTTGGCGCATCAGCAAACCAATGGCGTTTTCCTGGGCCCTTTTCAGACACTCCTCGCACACCAATTTGGGCAACACCATCAACGGGATACGCTGGCCGCCTGGCCCCTCCCAGATGTGTTGCCCCCTGTAGCGAATCTTGGTGTGGCTTTCGAAAAGGAGTCCTTCGTCCGGGTCGAGATGAATCTGCACATTTCCGGTGCCGAGCCTGATGCCTTTTTCGGCCAACAAATCCAGACGTCCCTGTACCGACTGCACGTTGATGTCCTGCTGGGCGAACAGGTTCATCGGGCCGCCATGGGACTCGATGTCCAGTGGACCCTCGCCGGACACCAGACGCATGCCTTCCCGCTGGGCGAGCAGCGAAATGCCTTTTTTGGCGTGTGCCGACAGGTGCTGCTCGGCGGCAAGGTTGATGTCGTCCTGGCTTTGCAGGTACATCCCGTCGCCGCTTTCGAGCAAAAGGGCCGCCGGGGTGACCGCGCCGATACCGTCGGGGGCGCTGAGGAGGATGGCCGGGGCGGACAGGTCTTTGGCGTCTGCTTGTAGTTGCTGCAGGCCTTCGATGGCAGGTGGTCGACTGTTATGGGCCTGGGCAATTTCCTGCCACTGGGCCATTTGCTGCCGGGCGCCTTCGATCTGGCGGGTGGCCGGGCCCATGTCGAGCACATCGCCCGAGGCTTTGGTCTGTTCATCGGCAGTGATGAACACGCCTTTGCCACCCCGGATGCTCCCCCAATCATCGGTGCGCAGCTCAAAGCCTTCCCCACGCTTCTTCTTTTCGGCATCCACCAGATGCCCGAGGTTGAGCTGGCTCTTGCCGCCGTATTCGGTGCTGAGCTTGACGTGCTCCTGCCCGCGCCGGTCTTCCATGCGCAGCTTGTTGTTGGCCGGGGTGCGCAGCACGTTGCGGGTGTAGTCGCGCTTGCGCAGGGTCACGTGGTCCGGGTGGCGGTCGTCGTGCAGGGCGTGGGCGATGTAGGGGCGGTCGGGGTCGCCTTGTTCGAAGGCGATGGCCACTTCGGTGCCGGCGATCAGCGGCAGGTGCAGGCCGTGGGTGTCGCCGGCGTAGGGTCGGGCGAGGCGCAGCCACAGGCTTTCCTGGCCGAGCTTCCAGCTGTCGCGGTCGAACAGGAAGTTGACTCTGTAGCGGCCTTCCTTGTTGATATCGGCATAGAGGTCACGGGCCTGGGAGCTGGTGACCCGGGCCGGGACGGTGCCGGCGATATTTGGCTTGGGCAGCAATGGCGGGCGAAAGCAGATGGTTTCCGCGTAGGGGATGGCCTCGAAGGTGCATTCGAAGCTGGCATCGCGGGCGGCGCGGGTGGTCAGGTGGGTTATCACGGCGCGGGGGGCGAAGGCCTGGGGCGCACCGCCAGTGATGGTGAGGACCTGGCCCGGCGCGAGGGTGGCGCTGCTGCTGACACCGCTCAGCAGGGTCTGCTCGTTGAGGTAACGCTCGTGGCGCAGGCGGGCGTAGAAGTAGCCGCTTTCGCTTTGCAGGTCTTCGTCCTGGTCGTAGGTGTCGCCGAGTACGGTGTAGGGCTCGGCGTAGTGGTAGGCCTCGCCGTAGGTGGTTTTCGCACCCCGGGTCTGGTCGACGTCGCTCTGCAGCCAGGCGTTGGCGTTACGCGGGTCGTAGGCGCGCAGGTGGAGGTTTTTTTCCACCACTCGATGGCTCGATTGCAGCCGCCAGACGCCGTCCTGATCGTTGCTGTTCAGACCGGCGGGCGGACGGTACGACAGCTCGATATCGAACTGGTAGCCGCGCTGGTCGTCGCAGAATTCCACGACATCGATGTTCAGCCGTTGGTCGCTGGTGAACCGGTACCAGATGCCCACTTCGGCCAGCAGCCGGGCGATGAACGCCAGGTCACTTTCGCCGTACTGCATGACCTGTTCGCGCTTGGGGTAGTCGCGCACCAGCCTGAACAGGAAGTCCTGGCCCTCGAATTCGTGGCGGCTGCGCAGGACGTGTTCGACGATTTCCGGCACCGACTGGTGCTGGTAGATGCGGTATTGCCGACCGCGGCCGAGCAGGGCCAGGCGCGGTTGCAGGGTGAGTTCGTAGCGCGCTTCGTCGACGGAGGCGGACAGGCGTTTGAAGGCGGTGATCACGCCGTTCAGGGTGCGCAGCGGTTTGATTTCTGGCGTGGGCAGGCCCTTGATCACCGGTGGCTGTTTGCCGGCGTACAGGCTGAAACGCGCGTCCTTGCCGAGCAGCTGTTCGGCGGCGAGGTCTTGCTCGGTGCTGGTGAATTCGATGTGGTAGCTGAAGGGCTGGCTCAGGTGCTCTTTGCCGTGGAAGGCGAGGACATCGAGTGGAGCCTCGAGGTTGCGAACCCAGAGTTTGTGGCGGCTGTGGTCGAAGAAGACGGGCAATGAATCGAGCATGTTCAGGCCTCCTCGACCCTAGAGGACGCCGTTTGCCGAGCGTCGGTGAAGGACAGGCAGATGCCGTGTTCGGCGCTGAAACCCAGCATCACGCCAAGGGTTTTCAAATTGACGGCCTGACGCTGCAGGAGCTGCTGGCTGAGGACCGGCAATATCTGCTGGTTGAGCAAGCTGTCGATGTTGCGTGCGCCGGTGTCGGGCAATAGGCAGGCGGCAACCAGTGCATCGTTGAGCGAGTCTTCGATCCGGCAAGTCAGGCCGTAATGGCGGTGCAGGCGCCTGGCGACCTGGGCGAGTTTGAGCGCGACGATACGCTTGAGTGCGCAGGCATCCAGCGGGCGGTAGATCAGGGTTTGAAAGCGTGCCAGCAAGGCTGGCTGAAAATGCTCGCGCAGGATCGGTCGCAGCCATTCGTGCAGGGTGCTGTCCGGCGCATCGGGTTGCTCCTGAAGACCGGCCTGCAGTTCGTCGCTGCCAAGGTTGGAGGTCATCAGGATGACGGTGTTGCGAAAGTCGATTTCGCGTCCCTCGCCATCGCGCATGAAGCCGCGATCGAAGACTTGATAGAACAGGTTGAGCACGTCGCGGTGGGCCTTTTCCACCTCATCCAGCAACACGACACTGTAGGGGCGCTGGCGGACCGCCTCGGTGAGCACGCCGCCCTGGCCGTAACCGACGTAACCCGGTGGCGAGCCCTTGAGCTGGCTGACGGTGTGCGCTTCCTGATACTCGGACAGGTTGAGGGTGATCAGTGATTTCTCGCCACCGAACAGGCAGTCGGCCAGGGCCAGTGCGGTTTCGGTCTTGCCCACGCCACTGGTGCCGACCAGCAGGAATACACCCAGTGGCGCGTTCTCCTGGGTCAGGCCGGTCTTGGCTGCGCGAAGGCGCTGGGCCAGGGCATTGAGAGGTTGATCCTGGCCGATCACCCGCTCAGCCAGATGTTGTTCGAGCAGCAACAGGTTGGCCTGTTCGTCCTTGAGCAGACTGCCCAGCGGCACCCCGGTCCAGTCGGCGATCACTTCGGCCACGCTGCGCGCGGTGACGTCGAGTGACAGCAGCGGCTGGTTGCCCTGGATTTCGCTCAGGCGTTGTTGCAGTTCCACACAGTCGCCAGGGCGAGGTGGTTCGGCCTGGCGCGTGTCGAGCAGTTGTCGGGTCAGTTCGAGCTCATGCTGGTATTGCCGGACCCGTTCGATTTGCTGACGGTCGAGCTCGGCGTGTTGAACCTCGATGGTTGCCAGACGATCTTCGACAGGGCCGCCACTGAGTCGCTGATCTTGCAGCAGGGCCTGCTGCTCCAGCTCCAGCGCCGCCTTGCGGGCCTTGAGCCGGACCAGCGCCTGCGGTTCGCAATCGAGGCCCATGCGCACCCGCGCGCTGGCAGTGTCGAGCAGGTCGACGGCTTTGTCCGGCAATTGTCGGCCCGTCAGATAACGTCGCGACAGGCTGACCGCCGCCTGCACCGCCCCGTCCTGGATATTCACGCCATGATGGCTGGCATAACGGGCCTTGAGACCGCGCAGCATGAGGCAGGCACTGTCGTCATCGGGCTCGTCGACCTTGACCATCTGAAACCGCCGCTCCAGCGCGGCATCGCGCTCGAAATACTGCTTGTACTCACTCCAGGTGGTCGCGGCGATGGTGCGCAACTCACCACGGGCCAGCGCCGGCTTGAGCAAGTTGGCCGCATCCGCCCCGCCCGCCTGGTTGCCGGCACCGATCAGGGTATGGGCTTCGTCGATGAACAGCAGCACCGGGTCAGCCGACTGCTGCACGGCGTCGATGACATTCTTCAGACGTTGTTCGAACTCACCCTTGACCCCGGCGCCCGCCTGCAACAACCCCAGATCGAGGGTGCGCACACACACCGGCTTGAGGCTGTCCGGGACATTGCCTTCAGCGATGCGCAAGGCAAGGCCTTCGACCAGTGCCGTCTTGCCCACACCTGGCTCGCCGACCAGGATCGGGTTGTTCTTGCGTCGGCGGCTGAGGATGTCGATGACCTGGCGGATCTCATCGTCACGGCCGAACACGGGGTCGATGCTCCCTGCCCTCGCCTTGGCCGTGATGTCCTGAGTGAATCTGTCCAGCACGGCCAGCAAGGCATCGTTGGGCACTGCACTGGAAGTCGAGCCCTCGAATGTCTGCTCCAATGCTGTTGCCTGTTGCACCTGCGGACGTTCCTCGGAGCATTGGTCGAGCACTGCAAACAGGTGTTGCAACTGGGTTTCGCTGAGGCTGAGCAGTGGCCAAGCGGTTTCGCACGCCAGCAGGTCGGGACTCTCCAGCAGCGCACCGAGCAGGTGCGCCGAACGCAGGCTGTCCTTGCTCTCCAGCGAGGCACGCAGCCAGGCGTTCTTGATCAATTCCTGCAACTTGCCACACAGCTGCGGTTTGCCCTGCACGCTGCACGGCAGTGTGTCGAGATGGTCGAGCAGTCCGCGCCACAGCGCGTCCATGTCCCATTCATAACGGCGGGCAATCAGGGTCAGGTCGCCCTCGCCCTGCTCCAGCAGTTTGAGCAGCCAATGTTCGATGCTGACCTGCGCATGGGCACGGCTCTGGCACAGCGATGCCGCTGCGCTCAGTGCCTGGGCACAGAAAGGATTGAGGCGGCGAAGCAAGCGTGTGGAAGCGAGTGCCATGCGGTACGTCCTTGTGCTGGATCCCCAGCGAGTAGTCGGTTGTGCAAAATGGAAAGCGTGGGGATATGCCTTGTTGAACGTCCGCATGCAGACGCTCGACAAGGCACACCGCAACCAGCAAGCGGATGCCCGCCTGCTGGTTGCCTTACATCAGGAGCTCTGGCGCTCGCTCCAGGAATCGGAGTGGATGATGTTGCCGTCCTTGAAGGTCCAGGTGACCTTCTCGTACCGCAACTCGATCTGCTCCAGGTGGTTGTGTTTTTCCTTGGTCGGATCTTTCACGTCGTGCATTTTCGACGCGACTTTCACCACCTTCACGTTTTCCAGTCTGGTGTTGAAGTACTCGACTTCCTGGCCGGCATCGTCGATGCGATACCACCTGAACTCGGCGCTCTTCAGCGTCTGGCCGGTGGTCACCGCCTTATAGAGGTAAGGGGTCGAGGCATCGATTTCCTTGCTGAACTGAAACGGGGTATGCACCCGCGTGCCAGTCAACTTGCCGGTGTTGTTGTCGGTGGGGATGTACAGGCTGTGGTCCTGGGCGACCACCTCGATGCTGCCTTCGCGCTTTTGCACGTCCACCGAACCCTTGATGTCCGCGTCGCCGTCATCTTTCAGCCACAGGTAAACGGGAATTGCCATGTGAAGCTCCTTTTCTCGGATCGTGAATGCCGCGTTATGCGACAGGGGGGTGCTGGTCCGCTCCTGCAGCGGGAGGCACGCAGGCCCCCGCTTCAGGAATCAGACGTATATCGACGCGACGATTGGCCTGGCGACCAACCTCGGTGGCGTTGCTGGCGATGGGCTGACTGGCACCGAAACCCTGCACCGCGAAACAGCTGTCGGGGATATCGCCCATCTGCCGCATCCAGTGGTGAACCGCTGCGGCGCGGGCTCGTGACAACGCCAGGTTGTGCTCGGCACTGCCACTGGCATCCGTGTGCCCGGCAATGACGATCAGCCAGCCGGGCTGGGCCTTGATGCCGACAAGGGCGCTGATCAGCACCTTGGCCGACTCGGGCTTGAGCTGGGCGCTGCCGCTGCTGAACAGCGAGAGGCTGTCCAGGCGAACCGTCGTGGCGGATGCCGCCTTTGGCTGTCGGTGGCCGGCGATCACCGCCAACAGATGTTCACGTAGCCGTTCGCCGCGATACAGGCCAAACCCCAGGGACAGGGGCGCGCCGTGGCGGTAATAGTGGTCAAGACGCAGGGCGTCCTGATGCAGTACTACCAGGTTTTTTTCGCGCCTGTCGACGTCAGGTCGGGATACCTGATCCGCCGGAGTGATGGCGTTGTATCGCCGCAGGTCATCGGTCACTTGCCGTGCCAGCAAGGTGTTCTGCCACGCCGAGTTCACCAGCGCGACCAGCGCGGCAGCCGTGAACATCCACAGCGCAATCACACCCGCACGACGGTTCGGTGAGTAGCGCGAATCCCTCGGCAGCAGGCTCAACAACGGATCAGGAAACGGCAAGGCCTGTGACGCATCAGGCTCGATGGGCCGTGGGTCCGCCAATGCAATCCTGTTGCGCAACCATTGCTGCCACAGGTTGCCCGGCACACGCCGGGGCCCCTCCGCGACCAGCGTGATGGCACTGGCCACGACCAGGTCGCTGTGGGTGTGGGCCTCGCGGGGGGCGAGATGTGGTAATACGGTTTCAGCCAGCCACGCCGCCGCGCTGTTGAGCCGAACGCTGGTCTGCAATCGCAACGCGCGCGTGGCATTGTCCGCCACCTGCACCTGCCATTGGTCCAGGCTGACGCACTCGCCGGCTTCGCGCACGTTGGGGCTGGCCTGCCCGGATTCCCAACTGAACCACTGCCCCGCCCCCCGCGGGCTTTGCAGGTAACTCAACACCAGCAGCGGCGCGGCAATGCCCTGTTTGCGCACACGCATCAATTGATGGCGCACCGTCCGCACCCGGCCGGCGAGCACTTCGCTGTCGACCTGTTCCTGGGGATTGACGATGAACAGGACGCTCAATTGCCGGCCCCAGTCAGGACGCAGGGACATCAGGTTGTCAGCTACCGCGGGTAACTGTTCCAGACTGGCCACGCGCACATAACAGCCCTGCCCGGTGATGCGCAGGGCCAGTTGCCCGGCGGGGATCTCCCCAAACAGACCGACCAGGCCGTCACCACAGACCAATACCACCGGCAGGCGATAGGACGCCGGCGGCAATGGCTGGCTTTCGCTCATCAGCAGCGCCTGGCGCTGATGAGCCGCCTGCCGGCCGATCCGCTTCCAGGCCATGCCGACGCCGACAACCACCACGACGATTGCCATGACGCGAAGCCAGAGCGTCATTGGAATGATCAGCAGCAGTACGGTCGCCAGTGTGCCCGCCCAGAGCCAGAGACCACGTTTGAGTTTGAAGGTCATCGGCCCCTCACACCCGGCCAGGCACAAGCGTGGCGATCAGATCGCCCAACAGATAGTCCAGTCCGCACCAGACCGCCGCCAGCAACACACCTGCAGCCAACCCCTGGGCCAGGGGCGTTCGCAGCCAGGCAGGCGTGATGCCGCGAGTGCCCGGGTTGAACTGCGTGTCGATCGACTGGCCGAGTTTCAACGGCTGCACCCTGGCACTCAATGCGGCCAGCAGTTGCTCCCGCTCGGGGTCATCCAGTTGCTGATAACGGCCCTTGAACCCCAGCATCAACACCCGGTGAAAGGCCGTCAGTACATGCAAGTCCGGCGCGGGATCGCGCAGCACTTCGCGCATGTCCTCATACAGGAACTCACCGGCCTGGTGGCGATTGAAAAACCTGGCTTGCAGGGGTTCATTGGCCCACTTGGCGTGGTCTTCCCCTTTGGCGAAGCCCAGCACGGTTTCATCCAGCAACGCGCACTGCGCATGACTGATATGGTCGATGCTGCGTCGGCTCAACCCGGCTTGTTCAAGCTGCCCGAGTACGTGCTCGATCTGTTTGATGCACAGTGCCGATATGTCCTGGCTGCCATGTACGGGTGTGCCGTGCAGCAGCTCGACCACCAGCAGGTAGCTGTCCTGCAACAGCGTATCGACGTCCACCGCCGCTACGGCAGGTAGTTTGGATAAGGTCGGTTTCATGTGCGTAATACCGCGAACAGTTCGAGTTTGACGTCGGCCAGGGTGCCGGGTACGTAGAAGACACAGGTCCCTGCGGCCAGCATGGCCTGCCCCTTCGCATGGTTCAGGTCAAGGGCGAAGTACTGGTTTTCCAGGCGCAGGGGAATGGCCGCCGGAACATGGCTCAGTGGCTGCAACGGCACGCCGTCAAGCGCGGCGTTGACCAGACGCTCGACATCGTCCGGCGCGCCGATCTTGCACAGGCGCGGGAACTGGCTCTGCAACTGCGCCGCCGGCAAGCCGCTACGCACCGACAGATAGAAGTCGGCGCCGTCCTGTTCGCGCAGGCGCCCATCGTCGAGACGGACCTGCCAGCGGTTGGCGCCGGCCTCCTCCAGCGCAAGGGCAATGACTCGCGACGGCAGGCTGGCCTCCAGCAAGGTGGAGATCAGGCGCAACAACGGTGGCAATACCTGTTCCAGATGTTCGTGTCGGTAAGGGGGGATCTGCTCGATGTCGTGTTCGAGGGAAAAGGTCAGCAGGCTGCCGGCCAGCCTGGTCAGCTCCAGGTAGACCTGCTCGGGGTGCCGTGCAGGCCAGGACTTGAGATCGGCCAATACCGGCTGGTAAGTGTTCAAGGCGTTGAGCAGCCAGAACAACGACACGTCCGCCACGGCAAAGTCAGCCATGCGCTGATTGCTTTCGCGACGCATGCCCATCAAGCGCTGACGCTTGGCGGACAACTGGGTCAACAGGTTATCCAATTGCGCCAACAGCCCCGGATGCGCCGCGAAGCTGAGTAGCGGCGGCACATAGCCGGGATCAAGACTCCAGGCGCCCTGCCCGTCGCGCACCAGGCGCGCGATCGGGCAGGTCAGGTAGTCGCCGTTGTCGTCATGGGCAAAGCGCAGGCTCAGTACGTGCTCCAGCACGCCGATCGATTGCGCCTCATCGCCATACAGGTCCTGCACCTGGCGCCAATCCTGACGAAAGCGTGTCGGTCGATCGGACTTGACGTCGTCGAACAGGCAGTTGTTGCCATTGCCCTGCTCCAGCGGCAAGGCCAGGAGCAACGTTGCACCCGCAAGGTCATCGGGCAACAGGCGCGCCAGTTCCAGGCCCGCTGGCAGACGATCCACATGATCAGTATCGATCAGTGTCCCGTCGGGCATGCGCAATCGCAGCTCAGTGGCCTTGAGCTTACCCAGGCGCAGAGCTTCCAGGTCAAACGCCACCGCCTGGATACCCCAGGGATGAACCAGCGACAAATGCGCCAGACGCTCATTTGCCCAGGCCTCCCAGCGTGCCTGCTGCTGGAATTGCTGCGGAGACAGAAGAGCCCCCGCGGCCCACAAGGGGCGGTCGATTTTCATGACGTCGTTTCCCTACGAAATGAACAGCTGTTCGGAGCCTCAGGCTTTTGCCTTGGGCATCTGCGAAACCAGCGACAAATTGACGTCCATGCCTTCCACCTGGAAATGCGGCACGGCATACAACTTGACGCGGAAGAAGCCGGGGTTGTCCTCGATGTCTTCCACGGTGACCTTGGCATCGCGCAACGGGTGCGAAGCCTGCAAGTCATCACTTGGGTCGGTCATCTCGGTCACCAGGCCGCCGATCCACTTGTTCAGCTCCAGCTCCAGCAGACGACGATCCTTGGTCGTGCCGATGTTTTCGCGCTGGATCAACTTCAAGTAGTGAGCGATGCGCGACAGCAGGAAGATGTAGGGCAAGCGCGAGTTGATTCGGCTGTTGGCAGTGGCATCGGCCGTGTCGTACAGCGCCGGCTTCTGCGCAGAGTTGGCCGAGAAGAAACACGCGTAGTCGCGATTCTTGTAATACGAGAGCGGGATGAATCCGAGGTTGGCGAACTCGAATTCGCGAGTTTCCGGAATCATCACCTCCGAAGGAATCTTCACCTGGTTGCCCGTGCCCAGATCGTATAAATGGATCGGCAAACCGGTGACCGCACCGCCAGACTGCGGTCCGCGAATCTGCACGCACCAACCGTTGGCAATAAAGCTTTTAACCATGTTGGCAGCGAAGGCAAACGAGGCGTTGGTCCACAGGTATTTGTCGTGATCCAGGCCTTTGACGCTTTCGATGTAGTTGAAGCTGCGCACCGGAACGGTGTCTGGACCATACGGCAGACGCCCCAGCACCCGCGGCATGAGCAAGCCGATGTAACGGGCATCGTCACTCTCGCGGAACGCCTTCCACTTGATGTATTCGGCACGGTCGAAGTAATTGCCGATGTCCTTGATGGCGGCGACTTCTTCCATCGACTGCTTGCCAAAGAACCCGGGGCCGACGGCACCGATGAAAGGCATGTGCGCAGCCGCCGAGACTTTGGAGATGTTGCGCAGCAGGGCTATGTCCTGCGGATCGCGACCAAACTCGTAGTTGGAAATGGCCGCGGCAATCGGCTCCCCGCCGGGCGTGTCGTACTCCTGGGTGTAGGTGTGCAAATACAGGCCGCTTTGCGCGATTTCCGGAGCGTCTTCAAAATCCTGTACCAGGTGCGCCTTGCTGATATCGAGCAGCTCGATTCGTACGTTCTGGCGAAAATCGGTCTGGTCGATCAGCGACTTCACGCCACGCCAGGTTGACTCGGTTCGCTGGAAGTCAGGATGGTGCATCACAGCGTCGAGTTGACGGCTGATCTGTGCATCCAGCATTGCGATATGGCCGTCGAGCAGCGCTCTGTCCAGGCGCTCGATTTTCTGCGACGACTGCTTGAGCAGGTTCAGGAACACACTGACAGCGGCCGTCACGCGCTCATCGGCCGTGGCCTCAGCCAGCGCCTCGGCATTCTGAAAGCTGTCGATGCCGCCTAATTTCGCCACTGGACTGAGATTGATCTTTCCAAACAGTGCGCCATACACGCTTGCATTTTCTTCAGGCAACACTGTAGCGCCGCGCGATTGCGCGTTAGAACTTTCTAAAGACATTGTGGAACTTCCCTTTAAACGAACCGAATTGAATTAACGAGCTTCTTCCGGAGCCAAGGCGGCCAACTCGGCCCGCAGCTCATCACTCAGCACATCGTCCTTGAGGATTCGCTCCAGTTCGTGACGGAAGGTAGCGTTGTCCAACAGGTTGGACTTGAGGTCGCGCAGCAGGTTGCGCATCGCCAGCAAGGCACGCAACTGGGGGATTTGCCTCGCCACCTGCTCAGGCTCGAAATCCTTCATGCACTGAAAGTTCAATTCGACCGAAGTGTCGACGCCGTCATCCACCAGGGTATTTTCCACCGCCAGTTTCAGGACTGGCGAGAACTCGGCCAATACGCTATCGAAGTTATTCTTGTTGATTCCAACTTTGTGGCGCTCCGAAAGCGGGCGCTGCTCCTTGCCGTTGCTGTAGTCACCCATGACCATCAACTTCAAAGGCAGCTCGACCTTTTTTTGAGCACCGCCAGTGTGCAAATCGAGCTTGATGTTGACCCGAGCCTTGGGCACTTCATTTTGAAAACTGTTTGAAGCCATAACTCCTCCATGCGAACTCGCAACAGCCGCGAGCAACATCTCTGTCGATAAATGTATCAATCATTTCGGGGGGCAACAATGAACTATCCTGGAGGGACGCACCACCCCGAAAAATACGATTCAGATGCTTCCGACTCTTTTAGGTAAACACTACCTACACACCAAGTAGGAATTACCCTACACAATTTATGAAACAACCTACAGTCAAGGCGAAGGACCGATAATTTGAAATACAAAACACTTCGGCAAATATCTATTTACAGCAATAAAGGCACCGCTTTTACTGTGAAAAATACTTACCTTCGGCGTATTACATCAGGAAACAATTAACGACCAAGGTGGATTACAACAATTGAAACTGACCAAAGCGGGCACCACCAAAACAAAAAAAATCCGATCCCTGAACAGGCATCGGATTTTTTGTTCCACTCGATAAAAGCCGTTTCAACCAACCAGCTGATTATCCTTGCGCGCCGTCAGAAGTTCGCCGGCGTGTTGGCACTGATAATCTCGGCCTCATCCGCCCCGATATTGCGAAACCGATGCGGCAAGGTCGTCGGGAAGTAATAGCCATCCCCGGCATTCAGCACGCTTACCTGTCCGTCCACGGTCAACTCCACGGTACCCCGTGTCACCAACCCACACTCCTCGCCTTCGGAATGCACGATCGGCTCTTCACCCGAACTGGCGCCCGGCGCGTATTGCTCGCGCAGCAGGCGCATCTGCCGGCTCGGCACGGAAGCGCCGATCAGCAGCAGGCGCAGGCCATGGCGGCCGAGGTCGGGCTGTTCGTTGGCGCGGAAGACGTACTGGTGTTCGCGCGGTGGCTGATCGAAGGTGAAGAAGTCGGCCAGGGACATGGGGATGCCCTCCAGCAACTTTTTCAGGGAGCTGACGGAAGGACTGACCCGATTCTGTTCGATCAGGGAGATGGTTGCATTGGTGACGCCGCTACGCCGGGCCAGCTCGCGCTGGGACAGTTTGTAGCTTTCGCGTACTAATTTGAGTCGTGAGCCCGTGTCCATGACAGCCTTATGCGCCAACCTGCAGGAGCGAGCAAGCTCGCTCCTGCAGGGATAATGGAGGGGTGGAGTGCAGGCGCGGATCACGCCGTTTTCCGCTCCCGGAAACGTGAAAGGCGGCTATTAAATCACGTTTGTTCGTAATGCTCAGCAGGTTCGATAAACGGCTGGAAAAATAGCCATTTGCCACGAAGTTGCACAACCTGTGGGAGCGGGCTTGCTCGCGAAAGCGGTGTGTCAGGCGCCATCAATTTTGGCCGAGATGACCTCTTCGCGAGCAAGCCCGCTCCCACAGGGGACCGCGGTGTTTCTGGTATTAAAAAACCGGCGGCACCCTTTTGGGGCGGCCGCCGGCGAGGTAAAGCCTAGATCCCGAAACGGTCGCGCAGCGAGTAGTACACGGCACCGAGGGCGGTCAACGGCGCCGAGAAAGTGCGCCCGCCGATCATCGGCATGTGCGGCAGCGAGGCAAACGCATCGAAGCGCTCGGCGTCGCCACGGATCATTTCCGAGATCAGTTTGCCGGCCAGGTGCGAGCACGTGACGCCGTGGCCGCTGTAGCCCTGCATGTAGTAGGCGTTTTTCTCGATACGGCCGAATTGCGGCATGCGCGACATGGTCAACAGGAAGTTGCCGGTCCAGCGGTAGTCGATCTTCACGTCCTTGAGTTGCGGGAAGGTCTTGAGGATCTTCGGGCGAATCAGTTGTTCGATGTCGTCCGGCTCACGAGCGCCGTAGACCACGCCGCCGCCGTACAGCAGGCGGTTGTCTGCGGTCAGACGGTAGTAGTCGAGCAGGTAGTTGCAGTCTTCGACGCAGTAGTTGTTCTTGATCAGGCTGCGGGCCTGTTTTTCCGACAACGGCTCGGTGACGACGATCTGCGAGCCGCACGGCATGCTCTTGCTGGTCACGCGGTTGTCGAGGCCCTGTGGCAGGTAGGCGTTACCGGCGATCAACAGGTACTTGGCCCGCACCAGGCCTTTGGCGGTGCGCACGGTGATCGGCTCGCCGTAGTTGATCTCCACCGCCGCCGACTGCTCGTAGATCTTGCCGCCCAGGCCGATGATGGCCGAGGCTTCGCCGAGGGCCAGGTTCAGCGGGTGAATGTGGCCGCCCTGCATGTCCAGCAGGCCGCCGACGTAGGCATCGGAACCGATTTCACGCTTGATGTCAGCCGCATCGAGCATTTTCAGGTTCTTGTTGCCGTAGCGTTCCCAGCTCTTCTTCTGTTCGGCCAGGCCCTTGAGTTGCTTCTTGTTCATCGCCGCGAAGATGCCGCCGGGACGGTAATCACACTGGATGTCGTAGTGCTGTATGCGCTGACGAATGATGTCGGCGCCTTCGAAAATCATGCTGCCGAGGATTTCGGCGGTCTTGTCGCCGTAGCGCTCTTCGATGACATCGACGTCGCGGCTGTAGGAGTTGACCAGTTGGCCGCCGTTGCGACCGCTGGCGCCGAAACCGACCTTGGCCGCTTCCAGCACGGTCACGCTGTAGCCCGCTTCAGCGAGGAACAGCGCCGAGGACAGACCGGTGTAGCCGGCGCCGATCACGCAGACGTCGCAGTCCACCGCTCCTTCCAGCACCGGGAAATCGCCGGTGAAGTTGCGGGTGGCGGCGTAGTAGCTGTCTACATGCTTTTGTTTAACAGAATCTTGTTTCATAGGTTTCTCCGATGGCCGCCGGCAACGTGCAGGCGACCGCCGTTTAAAAGGTCTTAGAGCTTGATCCAGGTCGCTTTGAGTTCGGTGTACTTGTCGAACGCGTGCAGCGATTTGTCCCGACCGTTACCCGACTGCTTGAACCCGCCGAACGGCGCGGTCATGTCGCCGCCGTCGTACTGATTGACCCAGACGCTGCCGGCACGCAGGGCACGGGCGAAGGTATGGGCCTTGCTCAGGTTGCTGGTCCATACGCCTGCGGCCAGGCCGTAGATGCTGTCGTTGGCAATCGCCAGAGCTTCTTCAGCGGTGTCGAAGGTAATGACCGACAGCACCGGGCCGAAGATTTCTTCCTGGGCGATGGTCATGGCATTGGTCACGCCGTCGAAAATCGTCGGTTCCACGTACTGGCCACCGGTGTCTTCGAGGGTGCGGCTGCCGCCAGCGATCAACTGAGCGCCCTGCTCTTTGCCGATACCGATGTAGCGCAGCACGTTGTCCAGTTGACGCTGGTCGACGACCGCGCCGACGGTGGTTGCAGGATCGAGGGCGTGGCCCGGCTTCCAGGCTTGCAGGGCTTCCACCAGCAGCGGGATGAACTGCTCGCGAATCGAGCGCTCCACCAGCAGGCGCGAACCGGCGGTGCAGACTTCGCCCTGGTTGAAGGCAATGGCACCGGCTGCGGCCTGTGCTGCCGCGCGCAAATCCGGCGCATCGGCAAACACCACGTTGGCGCTCTTGCCCCCCGCTTCGGCCCAGACGCGTTTCATGTTGCTTTGCCCGGCGTAGATCATCAGTTGCTTGGCGATCGCCGTGGAGCCGGTAAAGGCCAGCACGTCGACGTCCATGTGCAGCGCCAACGCCTTGCCGACGGTGTGGCCGTAGCCCGGCAGGACGTTGAACACGCCTTTCGGGATGCCCGCTTCCAGCGCCAGCTGCGCGATGCGGATCGCGGTCAGCGGAGACTTTTCCGAAGGCTTGAGGATGAACGAGTTGCCCATCGCCAGAGCCGGAGCGAATTTCCAGCTGGCCATGATCAACGGGAAGTTCCACGGCACGATAGCCGCGACCACGCCGGCTGCTTCGCGCGTCACCAGGCCAAGCTGATCCTGGGGTGTGGCGGCGACTTCGTCGTAGATCTTGTCGATGGCTTCGGCGGTCCAGCGGATCGCGTTGGCGGTCGCTGGAATGTCGATGCTCATGGAATCGCTGATCGGCTTGCCCATGTCGAGGGTTTCGAGCAGGGCCAGTTCTTCACGGTTTGCCAGAATCAGGTCGGCAAAACGGATCAGGACACGCTTGCGCTCGGCCGGGGCCAGGTTGGCCCAGACGCCGGACTCGAACGCGCGGCGCGCCACGGCGACCGCCGCATTGGCGTCAGCTTCGTCGGTGCTGGCGACGTTTGCCAGGAAACGACCGTCTACCGGGCTGATGCATTCGAACGTGGCGCCACTGGCGGCCGCGCAGTATTGGCCGTCAATGAATGCGCGACCTTCAATGGAGAGGGACTGGAAGCGTTGCTCCCAATCGCTGCGAGTGTTTGTCATGGTTGTGACTCGACGCAGGGGAATAGGTGGTCGCCGGATTGAACGCCAACCAATTACGACCTTGGAAATACGGTCCCCTGTGGGAGCGGGCTTGCTCGCGAAGGCGGTGTATCAAGCGACATCAGTGTTGACTGTGCCGCCGTCTTCGCGAGCAAGTCGGAACGCCGCACCGCCGCTCCCACAGTTGATCGGTGTGATCCGTCTTAAACGGTATGCAGGTACCAGTTGTACTCAAGGTCGGAGATGGAGTTCTCGAACTCGGCCAGCTCGCTTTCCTTGCACGCCACGAACACGTCGATGTACATCGGGTCGATGTAGCGCGCCATGACTTCGCTGTCGTCCAGTTCGCGCAGGGCATCGCGCAGGTTGTTCGGCAGGCTCTGCTCGTTCTGCTCGTAGCTGTTGCCTTCGACCGGAGCGCCCGGTTCGATCTGGTTGGTCAGGCCGTGGTGCACGCCCGCCAATACCGAAGCCATCAGCAGGTACGGGTTGGCGTCGGCACCGGCTACACGATGCTCGATGCGTACGGCGTCCTTTGAGCCGGTCGGTACACGGACAGCCACGGTGCGGTTGTCGATGCCCCAGCTCGGTGAGTTCGGCACATAGAACTGCGCGCCGAAACGACGGTACGAGTTGACGTTCGGGCAGAGGAACGCCATCTGCGCCGGCAGGGTCTCGAGCACACCGCCGATCGCGTGACGCAGCGCGGCGTTCTGCTCGGGATCCTCGCTGGCAAAGATGTTGTTGCCTTCCTTGTCGAGAATCGAAATGTGCACGTGCAGACCGTTACCTGCCTGGCCCGGATACGGCTTGGCCATGAAGGTGGTGTCCATCTCGTGGTCGTAGGCGATGTTCTTCACCAGACGCTTGAGCAGGACCGCGTAGTCGCACGCCTTGATCGGGTCAGCCACGTGGTGCAGGTTGACTTCGAACTGCGCCGGGGCGCTTTCCTTGACGATGGCGTCAGCCGGGATGCCCTGCTCTTTCGCGCCTTCGAGGATGTCTTGCAGACAGTCGACGTATTCGTCGAGGTCGTCGATCAGGTACACCTGGGTCGACATCGGACGCTTGCCCGATACCGGCGAACGTGGCGATTGCGGACGACCGTTCACGTTGTCCTGGTCGATCAGGTAGAACTCCAGTTCGAACGCGGCGCAGATGGTCAGGCCCATGTCGTCGAACTTGCGCACGATATTGGCCAGCACTTCCCGCGGATCGGCGAAGAATGGCTCGCCTTCGAGTTCGTGCATGGTCATCAGCAGTTGCGCAGTCGGGCGCTTCTGCCAGGGTTCGATGCTCAGGGTGCCCGGGATTGGGTAGCAGATCCGGTCGGAGTCGCCGATGTCCAGACCCAGGCCGGTGCTTTCCACCGTGGAACCGTTGATGTCCAGAGCAAACAGAGACGCCGGCAGGTTGATGCCTTTCTCGTAAACCTTATGAAGACTGGTGCGCTCGATGCGCTTGCCGCGCACCACACCGTTCATATCCGCAATCAGAAGGTCGACGTACAAAACCTCAGGATGTTTCTTAAGGAATGCGTTTGCTTCGTTGAGTTGAACGGCACGCAGAGGGACCGACATGATGCACCTATTTTTTACTGTTAATTATTATGTTCACCGCCCTTTCACGAGCCCAGTCAATCCGAAAGGCAAAGTGAAGTCAATAGCGAACACTCAGCCGTTCAGCGTTTATTTTCGGGCCTCTCAGAAGGACGAGAGTGCCAGACAAGCCCTCAAACACGCGTAAACCCTGAAGATCGGACGTGCGGCGTTTAGAATTTTTTACATGAGAGTTGTTAATTAAAATCAACAAGGCTAAGCTCCGGAAAAGCTCGTTCAAGTGTGAAACTTCGAGGTGATAAAAATGGCACTCAAGCCATTGATCGGCGTTACTGCGTGCGTCAAACAGATTGGCCTGCACCCCTACCACATCAGCGGCGACAAGTACTTGCGTGCTGTCAGCGTCGCGGCGCTGGGGCTGCCTGTCGTTATTCCTTCCTTAGGCGACCTGACCGAAATCGATGACCTGCTGCCGCAGCTCGACGGTCTGTTGCTGACCGGCTCGCCGTCGAACGTGGAACCCTTCCACTATCAAGGCCCGGACAGCGCCCCCGGTACGGAGCACGATCCGCAACGGGACCGCACCACCCTGCCGCTGATCCGCGCAGCCATCGCAGCCGGCGTTCCGGTCCTCGGCATCTGCCGGGGTTTCCAGGAAATGAACGTGGCGTTCGGTGGCAGCCTGCATCAGAAAGTCCATGAACTCCCAGGCTTCCTTGATCACCGTGAAGCCAGTCACCCGGACCTGGCCGTGCAATACGCGCCGGCCCATGGGGTGAGTGTGCAGCCCGGCGGCGTGTTCGAAGCGCTGGACCTGCCGGCGGTGTTCCAGGTCAACTCGATTCACAGCCAGGGCATCGACCGCCTGGCGCCCGGCCTGCGTGCCGAAGCCGTCGCACCCGATGGCTTGATCGAGGCGGTGTCGGTGGAGAACAGCAAGGCCTTCGCCCTCGGCGTGCAATGGCACCCGGAATGGCAAGTCCTGAACAACCCTCCTTATTTGAGTATTTTCCAGGCGTTCGGCGAAGCCTGCCGGCAACGGGCAGCGCTGCGTCACTCGGGCTGACGAAAAAACACTGACAAACGATTTTCTGCCCCCGCGGGTCGGGCGGGCGTGCGTTTGCGCGTCCGTCACCCGCGACAACAACACACTGCAATAACAACAAGTACGAAAGGCAGCCAGGATGGCGGCGCCGAATAAACCCGAGCGGTTTGGGTCAGGCAAGCACGTTCCATGTGGGAGCGGGCTTGCTCGCGAAGGCGGAGTGTCAGTCGACACCATTGTTATCTGATACACCGCTTTCGCGAGCAAGCCCGCTCCCACAGGTTGCGTGTCACACCCGCCACCGGGTTTGCAATCCACTATTAAGCCGGGCCGTGTTGGCCTGGCGACTGAAACCTGTTGGGAGTTTCACATGGCAAACGCCTCCAGCATCTACAGGAAGGCTATTGAAGGTCACCAGGCACCGAAAAAGGTGTTGGTGAAAGTCGATCGCGTCACCAAGAAATTCGACGAAACCACCGCGGTGGACGATGTGTCCCTGGAAATCCACCAGGGTGAAATCTTCGCCCTGCTCGGTGGTTCCGGCTCCGGCAAATCGACCCTGCTGCGCATGCTCGCCGGTTTCGAGCGCCCGACCGAAGGCCGGATTCTGCTCGACGGTGTCGACATCACCGACATGCCGCCGTACGAACGACCGATCAACATGATGTTCCAGTCCTACGCGCTGTTCCCGCACATGACGGTGGCGCAGAACATCGCCTTTGGCCTCAAGCAGGACCGTTTGCCAGCGGCCGAAATCGAAGCCCGCGTGCAGGAGATGCTGCGGCTGGTGCACATGACCCAATACGCCAAGCGCAAGCCGCACCAACTGTCCGGCGGCCAGCGTCAACGCGTGGCCCTGGCCCGTTCCCTGGCCAAGCGTCCGAAGCTGCTGCTGCTCGACGAACCGATGGGCGCCCTGGACAAGAAGTTGCGCTCGCAAATGCAGCTGGAGCTGGTGGAAATCATCGAGCGCGTGGGCGTGACCTGCGTGATGGTGACCCACGACCAGGAAGAGGCCATGACCATGGCCCAGCGCATCGCGATCATGCACCTGGGCTGGATCGCCCAGATCGGCAGCCCGGTCGACATCTATGAAGCCCCCGTCAGCCGCATGGTCTGCGAATTCATCGGCAACGTGAACGCCTTCGACGGCACCGTGGTTGAAGACCTGGAAGGTCACGCGATCATCCACAGCCCGGACCTGGAGCAGAAGATCTACGTCGGCCACGGCGTCAGCACCTCGGTGCAGGACAAATCGATCACCTACGCGATCCGCCCGGAAAAACTGCTGGTCAGCACCGTCAAGCCGGAGAACCGCTACAACTGGTCCAGCGGCAAGGTGCATGACATCGCCTACCTCGGCGGCCACTCGGTGTTCTACGTCGAGCTGCCTGGCGGCAAGATCGTCCAGTCGTTCATGGCCAACGCCGAACGCCGTGGCGCACGTCCGACCTGGGACGATCAGGTCTACGTGTGGTGGGAAGACGACAGCGGCGTGGTACTGCGCGCATGAAAACCTTCAATCAGCAATTTCTGAGACTGGTCCCCAGCGGGCGCAAGTTCGTCATCGGGATTCCCTTCATCTGGTTGTTCCTGTTCTTCATGTTGCCGTTCTTCCTGGTGATGAAGATCAGCTTCTCGGAAGCGGCCCTGGCCATTCCGCCCTACTCGGAGATCTACACCTACGCCGAGCAGAAATTCCAGCTGTTGCTCAACATCGGCAACTACACCCTGCTGGGCCAGGATGAGCTGTACCTGTCCGCCTACCTGGGTTCGTTGAAGGTCGCGTTTTTCAGCACGCTGATGTGCCTGGTGATCGGCTTCCCCATGGCCTACGCCATCACCAAGGCCAGCAAGGAAGCGCAGAACGTGCTGATGCTGCTGATCATGATGCCGACCTGGACCGCGATCCTGATCCGCGTCTATGCGTGGATGGGCATCCTCAGCAACAACGGCCTGCTCAACGCGTTCCTGATGTGGACCGGCCTGACGTCGCACCCGATCGAGATCCTCAACACCAACACTGCCGTCTACATCGGCGTGGTGTACGCGTACCTGCCGTTCATGGTGCTGCCGCTGTACGCCAACCTGGTCAAGCACGACCAGAGCCTGCTGGAAGCCGCGTCGGACCTGGGTTCGAGCACCTTCAACAGCTTCTGGAAAATCACCGTGCCGCTGGCCAAGAACGGCATCATCGCCGGCTGCATGCTGGTGTTCATTCCGGTGGTCGGTGAGTTCGTGATTCCTGAACTGCTCGGCGGTCCGGAAACCCTGATGATCGGCCGTGTGTTGTGGCAAGAGTTCTTCAACAACCGCGACTGGCCGGTGGCGTCTGCCCTGGCGGTGGTAATGCTGTTGATCCTGATTGTGCCGATTCTGCTGTTCAACCGCAGCCAGGCCAAAGAGATGGAGGCACGGGGATGAAACGCTTCGGATTTTCAAAGTTCATGCTGATTTTCGGCCTGTCGTTTATCTACCTGCCGATGCTGATCCTGGTGATCTACTCGTTCAACGCCTCGAAGCTGGTGACGGTGTGGGGTGGCTGGTCGATCAAGTGGTACGCCGGCCTGCTCGACAACTCGCAACTGATGGGTTCGGTGGTGCGCTCGCTGGAAATCGCCTGCTATACCGCCGTCGCAGCAGTCGCACTAGGGACGTTAGCCGCGTTCGTGTTGACCCGCGTTACACGCTTCAAGGGTCGTACCCTGTTCGGTGGCCTGGTCACCGCGCCGCTGGTGATGCCTGAAGTGATCACCGGTCTGTCGCTGTTGCTGCTGTTCGTGGCCATGGCGCAGCTGATCGGCTGGCCGCAGGAACGCGGCATCGTCACCATCTGGATCGCCCACACCACGTTTTGTGCAGCCTACGTGGCGGTGGTAGTCTCCGCCCGCCTTCGCGAACTGGACCTGTCCATCGAAGAAGCGGCCATGGACCTGGGTGCGAAGCCGTTCAAGGTGTTTTTCCTGATCACCATCCCGATGATCGCGCCGTCACTGGCGGCGGGCGGCATGATGTCGTTCGCCCTGTCGCTGGATGACCTGGTGCTGGCGAGCTTCGTGTCGGGACCTGGTTCCACGACCCTGCCGATGGAAGTGTTCTCGGCGGTGCGTCTGGGCGTGAAGCCCGAGATCAACGCCGTGGCCAGCCTGATTCTGCTGGCGGTGTCGATCGTGACCTTCATGGTCTGGTACTTCAGCCGTCGTGCCGAAGAAAGCCGCAAGCGCGCGATCCAGGAAGCCATGGACCAGACCGCCAGCGAATCCTGGCAACAACCGAAAAAGCAAATGGCAGAAGCAGCGGCCTGAGGCCGCCCCCTGTAGGAGCGAGCATGCTCGCGATGGCCATCAACGATGACGCGGGCTATCTGAATGAACGCGTCGTCCTTGAGTTTTTCGCGAGCAAGCTCGCTCCTACAAGGAGCGTGAAAGCTTATTTACTGTGTGATTTGAATAAGAAAAGAAATGGAGTTGTACCGATGAAAATGTTTGGCAGGACTCTGCTGACACTGTCCTTATTGGGCGCGATCGCCACTGGCGCCCAGGCCAATGACAAGGTTCTGCGCGTCTACAACTGGTCGGATTACATTGGCCCGGATACCGTCAAGAAGTTTGAAGACGAGACCGGCATCCAGGTGACCTACGATGTGTTCGACAGCAACGAGACCCTTGAAGCACGCCTGCTGGCGGGCAAATCCGGCTACGACATCGTCGTGCCGTCCAACAGTTTCCTGGCCAAGCAGATCAAGGCCGGCGTCTACCAGACGCTGGACAAATCGAAGCTGCCGAACTGGAAAAACCTCAACCCGGTGCTGCTGAAGAACGCCTCCGCGAGCGATCCCGAAAACGCTCATGCCATCCCGTACATGTGGGGCTCGATCGGCATCGGCTTCAACCCGCAGAAGGTCAGGGAAGTGCTCGGCAGCAACGCTCCGACCAATTCCTGGGACCTGCTGTTCAAACCGGAAAACGCCGAGAAGCTCAAAGCCTGCGGCATCAGCTTCCTCGACTCGCCGACAGAAATGCTCCCGACCGCCCTGCACTACCTGGGCTACCCGGTGAACGATCAGGACAAACAGCACATCGCCGAAGCCGAGGCGCTGTTCATGAAGATTCGCCCGAACGTGGCGTACTTCCATTCGTCGAAATACATCTCGGACCTGGCCAACGGCAACATCTGCGTGGCCGTGGGTTACTCCGGCGACGTGCTGCAGGCCAAGGCCCGCGCCCAGGAAGCCGGGGACAAGGTGAAGATCGACTACAGCATCCCGAAAGAAGGCGCCGCCAGTTTCTACGACATGCTCGCCATCCCCCGCGATGCCGCCAACGTCGAGAACGCTTACCTGTTCATGAACTTCCTGATGCGCCCCGACGTGATCGCCGACATCACCAACAACATCGGCTACAGCAACGCCAACGCGGCGGCCACGCCATTGGTCGATGAAGCGATCCGCAACGATCCGGGCTCCTACCCGCCGGAAGCGGTGATGGCCACGCTCTATGCCGTGCCAGACCAGCCGATCGCCATCCAGCGGATCATGACCCGTGGCTGGACCAAGGTGAAGTTGGGCCAGTAATCCAGAACCCCACCGATCAAGTGTGGGAGCGGGCTTGCTCGCGAAAGCGGTGTGCCAGCCACCATTAATATTGAAGGTGATGGCCTCTTCGCGAGCAAGCCC